>JBBDYV010000001.1:0-10087 GCA_040900515.1 Candidatus Pacearchaeota archaeon
ATCCATAAAAATTTTAAGTTTTATGCACGTGAACCTTTAGCGCTGGTTGAATATTTTTGTATAACAATTGATCAACCATCAAGAGTAGAAAAAACTGTATTTAATACACTCAGAGGTCTTAAAGTTAAAAAACTTCCCCTTGGGAAAACCCAGAAATTTTTCCAGAAAATATACGGCAGTCATTTTTCCAAGCATAGATAACTTTTTTAAACTTATCTAGAATTGTTAATTTACGACTCCGTAGCTCAGTCTGGTAGAAGCTAAGGCTAACCAGATGAGCTTAGCCAATATAAACAGCAAGGCTCCGTAGCTCAGTCTGGTAGAGCACTGGACTCTTACGACGCGAGTAATTCGCGAAGTTCGGAGATATCCAGGTGTCGTGGGTTCAAATCCCATCGGGGCCATTTTTAAAATGTCATTGAAATTTTGTCCTAAATGCGGTGATTTGCTTGTTCCTGAAAAGAAAGGCAAAGAAAGCGAATTCATTGCACTGTGTGGAAAATGTGGTTTCTCAAGAAAAATGAGGCCTCTGAGAGAAAAAGAGAAAGTAAGAAAAGGGGAAAGAGTCGGGAGAGGAGTTATCAAAAATGAAAATCCTCTTGCAACTTATCATAGCAAATGTCCAAAATGCGGATATGATAAAGCCCAGATAATTGATATGGGAATATTTTATTCAGATGAAGATAATTTGATAATGCTTAAATGTGGCAAATGTGGACATAGCGAGAGAATTGGAAGAAAAACGGGTTGACTTCTTGTGTTGTTTTGTTGTATTTTATCACGGAAATGTTTATAATAATTGTAATTTAAAATTTTAGATGAAAAACCTTGCGGGTTTTCTCTGTGCTGGATTAATTGCTTTAAGTGTTGGTATTGACTGCTCTTCGTCAAAGAAAACGGAGTTGCCGGAAATTCCAATTGTACCTTTTACAATTGAATATTTTAACAAAGAACAGGAAAGAGAACCAATATTGGAAGATATTTATGGAGCACATAATCTTGCTTTTCCTGATACATCAAAATATAAGATGATGGGTTGGACAACATCTCTTCTTTATAGTAATTTAAGCGAACACTCTATGATTGCCGAAACTTTGTTTGATGCAGATTATGATAATGAAGTAGATTTGATTGTATTTTATCATTTAAAGCATTTTACTGATATTGAAGAAAAAAGGATAGATTCCAGCAAGGCTCCTCCAATGATAATTAAGCTTGATGAATATTATGGGCCAAGCAGATATATATATAACAAAATGACAAAGAAATATTTTAGAATTCCCGAAATAATCCGAATAAATAGAGATGCTATAAGAAAAACTTAATTGATTATCTGTATTGTCTCCAAGTTGTTGAACATTATGTGCACTTGAAGAATTTTGTTTCTGCCTCGTCTCCTGCACGTGTTTGAACTGTCCAGAAATATGCCTTATCATTTCCACATTCCCGGCATTTTTCTTCAACAACAGGGAGAGTTTCAGTTTCTTTTGAAGATACAACTACCACCCTTGCAGTTTTTGCCGTTTTTTCAGAGGTTGTTATTTTTATTTTTCCTTTTGCAGAATATCCACATCTTGGGCAACCTATTTTTTTGGTTTTCATTACAAGCACAGAGCCGCATTTTGGACAAAATTCCATGTTTATTTTTTTTGTTTATGAAGTCTAAAAAGTTTAATTTAATCTCTTTTATTTTGGTTTTAACTTGATACCATTTAAATAACTTTCCTATATAATTTATTATCTTTCATCACAGAAGCCCCTCTCTGACTGTGGATTGTTTTTATCATAAAATATCAGTTTTACCCAGCCCAGCATTGGAGCAAGTCTGAAACTTGCCTTTCCAACAAGCTGGCTTTCGTAGATTAGCTTTTCAGAGGCAAGTTGTCCGTTGTTATTATCTCCAAGAGTTGAGAAAATAAGTCCGTTGCTATTTTCTGTTATATTTATTATTCTATGAATAACTGGGTTTCTTTGTCCAGCATCAAAAATAATTATATCTCCCACCTCGAGCTTTTCAGCCTTTGCACCGACTATAAACAAAATATCCCCTTTGTTAAAACCGTTTTTGAAGTGGAATTCGCCGAAGTCGGTCTTTGTTATAGTATATGTGTTATATTTTTCGTTGTGTCTTTCAAACCAAGCGTTAAAGTCAGAGATAATATCTCCTTGATGATACATGGAACATGACTCTACTATTGCAAGAGGAAGTTGAGTGCCTGTTGCGAAGCTGAGAAAAGGAAAGAAAATGAATTTTATGAAAACAAAAATGAAAACCACAGAGAAAATCCAGCCCTTGAAAGAATTGTCTTTCCATAAAAGATACCATAATTTCTTTGAAAATTCTCCCGCCTTTTGCAGCCCCTCTTTTAAATCCATCAAAGCACAAAGCACTGGGTGTTTTAAAAATGTTCTTTTGCTGTTTTATTTTCAAATAAATATAAATTCTTTTAAAGTATGCTGTTGATGTATTTTTAAGGATAAAATTTACAAATAAATTTCATACGAGGAAACAATAAAATTTACAAATAAATTTCATAAGGAGGGAAAATGGTTACTAAACAAACACTTAAGATGGCTATTATTGCAGGGGCTGCATTTGCTTTGAAATATGTTGAGCAGCATCCAAAGGCAACTGAATCAGAGGCAATGGGTCATGTTACGAAAAACATAAACAAGATAATTGACGGCTTGGACAAAGAAGAATAATTTTTTCTGAGTGTTCAAGATGGATTATAGAAATATTTAAATAGTGTATATTTATTGTGTATACAAGAGGTATACACCTATTCATCTCTCCTCTGGATTTATACCGAGGACGAGTTCACCTCTTTTCAACCCAGCCGTGTTGAGCAATCAACGCGGCTAATAATATTCAAAATGGATTACGTAACTAAAATTCAAGAGAGAAAGTATGGATACATGGAAAGAGATTACATAAATCAGACTTTTTCGATGATGTATGAGATGGCAATGAAACTTTCACAGGGAGGAAGTCATATCGGTGATTACAGCAAAGAAATATTAGAAAATAATGAGAAAAATTATGCGGGAAAAAGTCCAAAAGACCCTACATCAGATGTTATATCAAAATATAAATTTCCAGCGAGATTTTCATTAAATTAAAAATCAAAATGGCAGAAAATAAATTTTCAATCATTCGCCTAAAAGTCAAATGACAGACATATTCGACTCAACAATACTGTGCAATGAATGCAATACAAAGATGCAGAAACAGAATGTTGCAAAAAACGGCTTTGTGCTGAGAGCCCTTGTTTGTCCAAAATGCAACAGCAAGGTAGTGCATCCCGTTGACGAAGCAGAGTATGAAAAATTTGTGGATTTGAAAAACAAGGATTTCCGTGTTAAAATGAGGATGGTAGGAAACAGTTATGCAGTATCAATACCTATGGAAATAGTTTCATTCATAAAGGAGCAGGAAAATAAAATGAACGATATGGTAAAACTATGTTTTGAAGAGGCTGGAAGACTGAGTCTGAATTTTAATGAACCCGGGCAGGAGAATAAAAACCATTCAAGAATAATAAAGGCAAGGGAAGTAAAAATAATGAAGAACGGAAAAACATTCCATGCAAAACAGTTTTATGATTCTGCAAATCCAAAGAATAATAAATCAGTTGTTATAAAGAACGCAGCAAAAGAAAAAGAAACTCGCCCTAGAGAGGTCGAGTTAGAGGAGGATGAAGAAGATGAGTAAAAAAAGGTTGAAAACATTGAGTGCTGTGGAAAAAGTATTAATGTTTGAAAGTTATTTTCCAGGAATAGTGCAGGAGGATAATCCCCCAACACAATATAAGGGAATTGAAAAAGAGGAGTTGGATTATCTAAATTTGATTGTTGTTGAAGATCCTTTTATGCCAATGGCAAGGAGGATTGAATAAAATGGCACTAGCATATATGTCTCTCGTTAAAATAGAAAAATTTGGTATTACAGTTGATGGACCAAGAGAAATGTCTGTTTTTGAAGAAGCTTCGAATTTAGTTAGAAGAATACTCTTTGAAGAAGTTATAACAGGTAATATATCTTTAAAAGACCACGAAGGTCGAGACTATTCTGTTCCTTATATTACTGAATCTTTTAATCCTTTTAGAATTAAGAGACTAATTAAATATCTCCAACCAAGACAAGATTAAAATGGCAAATAAAACAGTTCAGCTTAAAGTTGTTGAAGCCTTGCAGGACGATGCATACAAAGGCATCGCGAGAATTGATTCTGAAACAATGAAAGAGTTGGAAATAAGAAGGGGGGACATAATAATTATAAAGGGAAACAGGGAAACTGTTGCAATTGCAGACAGGGCTTATCCTGCTGATGTGGGGGAGAGAATAATAAGAATAGATGGAATTCTTAGAAGAAATTCAAAGGCAGCAATAGGAGAGATGGTTCATGTTTCAAAAGCGGAAGTAAAAGAAGCAAAGAAAATAACAATTGCTCCCGCACAGAAAGGAATAATGGTTCAGGCAGATCCTGATGGTTTGAGACGTGGGCTTTTGGGAAGGGCTGTTGTTAAGGGGGATGTTATTGTTCTTGGTGGTGTGCAGCGAAGAAGGGATTTGATTTCAGACGAGCTCGGAGACTTAAATGAAATTTTTGGAAATCTTGGAGATATTTTTGAAGGTATGGGAATGGCACATTTCGGAGGAATTACCCAGATAAAATTTATGGTTATAAATTCAACTCCAAACCAACCGGTAATAATAACTGAAAATACAGATCTGGTTTTGAATTCAAAGGCAGTTGACATAAGCGATGAAAAAATTCCTGAAATAAATTATGAGGATATTGGTGGATTATCTGAAGAAATTAAAAAAGTCAGGGAGATGGTTGAAATTCCACTGAAGAGACCAGAAATTTTTGAAAGATTGGGAATTGAGCCTCCAAAGGGAGTTCTTCTTCATGGTCCTCCTGGAACAGGTAAAACTTTACTTGCCAAGGCAGTTGCAAATGAAACCGATGCAAATTTTATTTTGCTTAATGGTCCTGAAATCATGTCAAAGTTTTATGGAGAATCAGAGAAAAAGATAAGGGATATTTTCGAAGAAGCTGAGAAGACAGCTCCAGCAATTATATTCATTGATGAAATTGATGCAATCGCTCCAAAGAGAGAGGAAGTTTCTGGAGAAGTTGAGCGTAGAGTTGTAAGCCAGATTTTAACAATGATGGATGGTTTGAAGTCGAGAGGAAAGGTAATAGTCATAGGGGCTACAAACCGAATTAATGCACTTGATCCTGCATTAAGGAGACCGGGAAGATTTGATAGGGAGATTGAAATCAGCGTTCCTGGAAAAGAAGGAAGGCTTGCAATTTTGAAAATACATACAAGGGGAATGCCTTTAATGAAAGATGTTAACCTTGAGGAACTTGCGTCAATAACTCATGGATTTGTCGGAGCAGATTTGGAATCTTTGGCAAAGGAAGCTGCGATAAATGTTCTTAGAAAAGTTCTTCCCGACATGAAGGTAGATGGGGATGAACCTATGTCTCCAAAGTTTTTGGAAAAGCTTGTCATAAGGCATCAGGATTTCCTTGATGCACTGAAAGTTGTAAGACCAAGTGCAATGAGAGAAGTTCTTGTTGAGACTCCAAATGTTTCATGGAATGAAGTTGGAGGGCTTGACTCTGTTAAACAGGAATTAATTGAGGCTGTTGAGTGGCCATTGAAATTCAAAGATAGTTTTGAGAGAATGGGAATAAGACCTTCAAAAGGAATTCTTCTTTACGGGCCTCCGGGAACAGGAAAAACTTTACTTGCCAAGGCAGTTGCGAAAGAAAGCGAAGCCAATTTCATACAAGTTAAAGGACCTTCCTTGCTTAGCATGTGGGTCGGAAAATCAGAAGAGGGAGTGAGAAAAATATTTGAAAGAGCAAGACAGGTTGCTCCTTGTGTAATATTCTTTGATGAAATTGATTCTCTTGCAGGAAAGAGAGGAGTCGAGATGGGAACAAAAGTTACGGAAAGAGTTCTTAATCAGCTGCTTGCGGAAATGGATGGAATAACAGATATGAAAGACATTTTGGTGATTGCGGCAACAAACAGGCCAGACATGCTTGATGCTGCTATATTGAGGCCGGGAAGATTTGACAAAATACTTCTTGTGAATGCCCCAAGCAGTGAAGGAAGAATGAAAATACTGCAGATACATACTGCAAGGATGCCTCTTGGCGATGGAAAGAGGCTTTATGATGAAAAAGAAAGGGAAAAGATGCTTGATGATATTTCCAAGAAAACGGAAGGTTATACGGGAGCTGACATAGAGGCCTTGGCAAGAGAGGCTGCATTGATTTCACTGAGGGAATCAATGGCTGCAAAGACAGTTAAAAAGAGCCACTTTGAAGAAGCATTGAAGAAAGTCAAGCCAAGCGTAAGCAAGCCTGTTCTTGAAGTTTACAAAAAAGTAGAGGAGAATTTCATTAATACGGTGAAATCGGCAATTCCAGAGAATAGTTATTTGGGATGATTTTCATTAATTGATAGAATATTTTTATACACTCTTTGAATCTTTTAAAAACTATTCCAATATTACCTCAATTAAATCCAGTTAGATATTTTTATAACCTTTTGTAATCTTTCTTTTTTGGTTTCTTCTATTATGTTACCTTTTTAAAATTACAACATAAGAGAAAGGATTATAAAGTAGCATTTTTTACTACTTTTCGGCTAAAAATTAATATAGTAAAGAAAAATGAAAACAAAAATAAGTATTTCAATAGATGAGGAACTTATAAGAAAGATTGAGAAGATAATTGAAAATGGAAGCGGTAAATTCAGAAACAAATCACATATGGTTGAATATTCAATTAAAAAACTAATGGAAAATGGAGGGGAATATGGGGGATAATTACTTGGATGTTGGAGAACCGAGAGTAATTGAGGATTGTGAGGATTCTGCGGTAGTTTACTCAAGATTTGACAAATCAAAAAGATTGCTGGAGGATAATGGTTACAGAGTTATTTCTTTAGAGGAAAATGCTAAATTAAGAATACAAAATGACAGGACTCATAATGTTTCAAGAGAGGGCGGTTGGACAAGAGAAGAATTTGTCTATGATACCAACAGCGGAATATATTTGACTAAAAATTCCCAGACAATGCTTAATCCACAAAAAGCTGCAAGAGCACATATGCGCGGAAAAGAGTATCTCCTTACTCCGGAACAGGTTGATGATGCTTTAGGACTGGCAATTAAGGTTGAGGAAAAATCAATCCCAACCAATAGGTTTGGGGAGATAGAATTAACTGTATTTGGCTTTGGAGATTATGCTGAAGACTATGGAAAATGGCTTAAAAATGAATGTGGAGTAGAAGAAATGCCTGTTGGTTTGACTCTTGAATCAAGGATGCCATTTTCAAGACAAGCTTATTTAGGGCAAGTTGGCAAGGAGTCTATACTTTTCGGATGTCATTTTGATTTGAGTGCTAATTTTGGATTGCGTGGGGTAAAAAGAGAATTCATCTCTTATCCGGAAAAGATTGAGGACGCTTTGGCAGAAATTCACGCAGTAAAATCAGGAAATGATTATAAGAAAAAATTTAAGCTTCTTCAGAATTTAAATAAAACTATTGAGCGTTACGTCCACCAACAGAAATATGAAGATGCTGGCAGGCTTACTGATGAAAGAAATAATCTTTATAAGGAGCTGAGATAAAATGACAAACCTCTCTGATAAATTTGCTGAAAAAGATGTTAAGAATCAAACACCCTTTGAGATGTCCAATGAAAATTACGGAGAAAATACAGAGAGATATGAAGAATTGATTAAAGTAGAGAAGTTGAAATATGCAAAATCAAGGGAGCTTTACAGAACAATTGAAATGGATGATGCAAAAGGATATAGGGTAGTTCTTGTTGATTCAAAAAATGGAGAAATTTTGCATGAATGGAAATACAATCATGAATTTAAGCCTCTTTTTTATGACGGAGAGAGACTGGGAAGGGAAAATGGGGGATGAGATAACAGACACCTTAATGGAAGGGGCAAAATGGTTAGCTGTTGGCGGGGCTAGTTATCTTTTGTGTTTTTCGGCTCTTGGGCTAGCTTCAAAGTTATTAAAAAAAGATGAAATAAAAGATGAGAAACACTTAAGAGAAATGCTAAAAGAGGAAGCTCCTAAGTTGGGTCTTAATCCCGACAATATCAGAGCGAGATTCGGTCAAACTACTTTTACTGATTCTGCTGAAGGTAGCAGCTTTTCAGATGGTTCTCATGAAATTATTTTAAATTATAAAGGAAGAAATCGTTCAAGTCTTCAACATGAATTATATCATATTTACAAAAAAGACTCTGGTATTGGTTTTGGATATTTCTTTGTACAAGAACCACGAGCAGTAATGTATGAAGTTTTCGGAATTAAACTTTAATCCGTTGTTATTGTAACTTTGTCTTTTTCTATCAAAAAAGTATTCTCAGCCTGTGCGACTTTTCCATGCCCAGATTCCATAAGCATTGAAAATTCGTGAAGATTTCCATTTGCTTTTAATTGCCTTAATGAAAGAAGGGCATTTGCCCCGAGTTTTTTCACAATCCAACGGGAACAGAATGGAAGTTTGTTATATTCTTTTATTATGAAATTAAGAAGCTCTCTGGCACTCTGACTCCTTATATTCCTTTCTGAAACTAATTCATAAATTCCTGAGTCTCTCCCATCATAAACCTTGCCTGAGCCGTTTGTTGTGAAAGGTTCAATTGCATACAAACCTTCTTTTAATGGAATTTGCTGATGATTATCTATATTTGGAATTGTTATGCCCGAATGAAGCTCATAATGTTCTATTCCATGTCCGCTAAGATTTATTACTGGAGATATTTCTCCACTGCTGATTGATTCTTCAATGATTTTTCCGATTTCGCTGTTTTTAACATTTAGTTTTATTATTTTTGAAGCATTTTTCAACGCAAGTTCAGAAACAAGAATAAGTCTTTTGTTTTCTTCATTGTTTTCCAAATCAACTGATAAGGCAGTATCTGCAACCCAGCCATCTATATGTACTCCAATATCTATCTTCAACAAACCTTGTGCTAATGTTTTATCATCATGGCTCGGGGTGTAATGAGCGGCAACTTCGTCGATGCTTAAATTTACAGGAAATGCTGGTTTTCCGCCAAGTTCTTCTATTTTTGCTTCTATCTTCTCGGCTATGTCAAGCAAAGGAGTTCCTTTCTTTGCAATTGTTCTTGCGTATTTCTTTGCTTCGCTTGCTATTTTTCCTGCCTGAATGATTTTTTGTTTGTTGAGGTTCATTTTGAAAAAAACCCAAAATGTTTTATAAAGGTTTATAATAGAAATGTTTACATAGAAATGTTTATATAGTATAATTATATTGTTTATACATGAAAGTAAAATTAAAGATTTTCATTCATTCGCCATAGCGATAAGATCAAATGATAGAGATTAAGACCAAGCTAAGAAAATGGGGGAATTCTTATGGGATAATTGTGCCTCAGAAAAAAGTTGAAGATATAAAAATAAAAGAGGGAGATGAGGTTATTATCTTGCTAAAAAAGGAAGAAGAAGAAAATGTCCTGAAGGAGATGTTTGGGACTTTTAAGTTTAAGAAATCCACAGATAAAATTATGAGAGAGATAGATAAGGAGCTTTGGGATTTATAATGGATTTTGTTTTTGATACCTATGCTTTAATAGAGATAATTAAGGGCAATAAAAATTATACTTCTTATTTGAACAGCAGAATTATTATAAACAATTTTATTTTTGCCGAACTATGTTATATCCTTGTAAGAGATTCCTATCCCAATGCAGATAAATATCTTGATAAATATGAGAAATTCATTGTTAGCATAAATCCTAAAACAATAAAAGAGGCTATGAAATTTAGATATAAAAATAAAAACAAAAATATGTCCATTCCGGACTGCATTTCTTATTTTCAGTCAAAGGAATTAGATATAAATTTTTTAACTGGTGATAAGCAATTTGAAAACCTGGAAAATGTTCAGTTTGTCAAATAGACTAATATAGATATTCCCACTATTATAAAAATTATCATCATCACAAAATCAAATTTATCATCTACTATTCTCTTAACATTTTCTTTGTTCTTTCTCAAA
>JBBDYV010000002.1:0-9930 GCA_040900515.1 Candidatus Pacearchaeota archaeon
AAGTATTCACAGCATTTGCTATCTGCTCTTTGGTTTGCTCACCAAATGCCTCATGAAATTTCAGTGCTTCTTCTCCAAGATTTAGCCCTTTCTTCCCTGCAAGTATTTCAAGAGAACTTTCAGCGTAACCCTCATTCCCAGCAGCAAGCATTCTTCCTGCTAGGGCTCCATACATATATTTTTCAAAGCTTGAATAATCAGCCTGTTTTTTCTCGGCCATTTTAGTTAAAACAACCTCCATTTTCCTTCGCTTTTATATTGCGCAAATTGGTCTCTCATTCCTGCCAAAGTGCTGTCAGGTTTGTAAAATTGCATAATTGATGAATCAGGATTATCAACAACTCTCGAGCCAGCTACAGCAACAAGTGAAGCAATTAATACACCCATTCTTGGATATCTCTTATTAAGTCTCTGTTCAACGTTCATTTTACTTCAAGTCCTCCTGTGGAATCCCATCTAGTGTATTTGAGTCTTTTTCATAAGAAAAGCAGTATCTTTTGTCTTTCTGCAAAATGTCTTTCAATTCAGCAGGTCCACTAAGAATATATTCCGCACCGTTCTGTCTTTCGGTGTTTTTCAAGGTGTCAAAAGAGTAATTATATCCCACAATCATGTCCTCTTCTTTTATTGCTCTGTACCCTCTATAAACTTCGCAATCAGATGCAAGATTTGAATCGCTACCTGACGTAAGATTACCAATCCCATAATTAACAAGAAATACTGTTGCAACTGCTCCTGCAATTACCTTCGCTCTTTCTTTGTTTCTGTTCCATGAATCTTTTATGTTATCTATTGTTTTCATTTTATTGTACCCCTATTTCCTTATGGAAATCTCCGTTTTCGCTCCAAACCATTTTATAAGTTCCACTGTCCTTATCTTTAACAGTCAATATTTTTTTTCCGTTTTCTGAACTGTAACTAACATTTGCGTTCTGGTTGTAATGATCTATAAAGCAATCTTCATCTCCAGCATAAAATCTGCCTTCTGCCTTAACAAGTTTCTGTCCGTCTTTCGCTTGTGCTACAACCTCTAAATTATTATATTTAATATCACTGCCAAAACAATTAGGAAGATACTTTGAATTTTGTGTTCCACTTGCACATCCGTATGCTCCAACACCAAACATTCCAGCAAGCAAAAGCGGTGCTATCCCCTTTCCTGCTCCTTTTGTTATATTCTGAATCAAGTTTTTCATAAAAAACCATCGAAACACAGGTATTTAAACCTTTCTATTTTGTTGTTCCTTTCAAAAGGTAACAAAATAGAATAGATCTAATGAGCTTTTGGCTCTTCAGAAACCATCTTCATCTTCAAAGGAAGCTTTGATTTTACCTTCCTGAACATTTCTCTTGCAACAGTTATTATTTTTTGATTTGACGCGGCAACAAGAAATACTTTTGTTCCGGGTTTTACCAACGCTGCCTTTCCCATTGCCTTTCCAAAAGATAGCTGCATTCCTGTCTGCATTCTGTCAGAACCAGCCCCCGTCAACATCTTATTCTCTCTTTGTATATGATGGGGATAGGTAAGAACTTTGAAAACATACTGATTAGGGAATTTTGCCTCAAGTTCATGGTTCACATACTGTCTGCATGCCTCAAGAGCATTATGCCTTATCTGTCCCGCCTGCTCTGCAACAACTGTAAGAACATATGAGAACTTTCCCTCATTGTAAGCAGAACTGTTTCCCATAGTAAATTTAACGATATTCTGAGGAGGAACGGTTTTTATGTAAGCCAGCCTCTTTTTCTTGCTCGTTCTTGTATAAGGAACAACTTTCATCTTTGTATATGAAGAAGCTTTTCTAAGTGCCATTTTATTGTATATATCTTAAATATTTTAATTGTTCTTCAACGCGACTTCCCTTTTGAACATCAACAGTTAGTGAGGTGTAATGTCCATTAAATCTCACATCTTTTATAGGAAGATGAATATTATAACCAGTCATCCAATATCCGCCTCTATTTTCAAGCTTGCTTCTTAAATTGATATTTTCTCCATTTTCCAATTTAAAACTAATCTCTGCAAAAACTCCATTTTGAGCTAACATTTCTAGCTTTGCCTTTCTGCTTGCTCTTTGATTTCCTCCCATTTTCTTAATCATTTTATTTTATTATTTAACCTCCACCGCAGTTGTTATTGCCTGTCCAGGCAATCCCTTTTCAAATATAGCTCTTACAACGCCCTTTCCCCCATGCGGAGCTGAAATTTTTCCTTTAATTACTTTCTTGAGTTTTCCTGGAGAAGTCCATTCAACAGTCTTCCCTACAAATTTCTGGGCCTGTTCACGTGTTGAAACTCCATCCAATTCAATAAGAAAATGCTTTTCAGTAATAGTATGCCTTCCTCTACGAAATTGAATAACTTTGCCGTGGGTCATAGATTATTATCGCAAAAAATAGTTTTTAAAGGTTTCTTACTATTAACGACTGAGGATGAAAATTTCCCTGCCTACAATCTGCTCCTTTCTGAATTCCTTGTAAGAGCCTATCAATTTAAGCCCTGATTTTTCCGCAATTTTTTGAGTGTTGCATGATACTCTCCCTGAAGAAGTCATAATATAAGGAGCAGTAAAAACAAATCTTTTTTCAACGCATGATTTCATATTTCTTAAAACATTTATCATAAGGTTTTCATATCCATTGATTATCCTCAAAGCCTTTTCTTTTGGTGGTGTTTCCCTTAAAATTTCTCCCAGTTCTGGCTCGCTTGCGATGGATTGAACCTTCTGAATTTTTATTTTTAATGAATCGCCATTTATCAGCTCGTAATCTTTTTTATCAAACTTCATCCATTCCAGATTTTTCCTTGCCATTTCGATAGCACTTTTGTCCTTATCAATTCCTACTGCTTTAATTCCCTGGAGCAAAGTCTCTGCCATTATGCTTCCAACTCCACAAAAACAATCCGCCAGTTTTTCTCCTTTTTTAGTTTCTGATAAATTAATCATTATCTTAGCAAGCCTTGGGGAGATTGTCAAAGATTCTCTCTTATGAGGTTTGGACATATCCCTAAATTCCAAACTTTTATAATCTGTATTGAAAAAAATCTTTCCAAAATATTTTCCAAAAACAAAAAATTCCTCATCCAAATTATTCCCAACTATATTTATTTTCTTTCCATTCTGCAGCTCAAGGTTTCCGGTCAAGTTTTTTCTCGATGCCTTGAGTCTCTCATCAGAAAATCTTGATTTTAAATAGCTCAAAGTATATTCGTAAGTTTCACTATCAGAAAAATTCCATATTGCATAGGTTATATTATTCTTTTTTCCGCTGTAAATGGATTTCAACTTCAAATCAAGTTCTTTCTTTTTGCATTCGGAAACAACTTTCCCAATTGCAATAGTTCCTCCAAGAAATTCCAGTTCTTCCTTTCTTATATCCCCATCCAATTCAAGAAAAAGTCCGTTAATTTTTAAATCTCTTTCTAATATTTTTATTCCCCTAACCATAAGAAAAGAGGTAATTTCCGCCTCAGACAACTCAGGATTTCGCCCAAGAATGAAAATATATTTCATTTTAAAAAACATCAAAGAATAATTTCATATTCCCCAATCTCTCTTCTAAGAACATCAAAAATTTTCGGATCAATCTGCAATGATTTATTCACTTTCTGTCTTTCAATCGCATCGGTAAGTTCCTTCATGTTTGAATTCTGAACTTTTGGCAAAAGTTTCTTTATATTATTTCCTTGTTCAATCAAAAAACTCTCTCCTCCGGAAACAAGAAGATCTGCAAATACTTCTTTTCCTGCTTTTTGGTATTTAAGCCTCATTCTTCCTTTTTCCAAAGTCATAAGTTCCGCTCTTTGCGAATATTCTATTAAATCATTAATCAGTAACGTTGCATTTTTCCTTATATCATCAACCTTTAGGGGGTTTAGTTTATCTTTGTTTGATCCCGCCTTCGCCTTCATCACATCTTCAAGAATTCTCATGTGCTGTTGTGTAAACTTTCCTTTCTTAACAAAATTCTTTTCAAACAAAGAAAGCATCTCCGATTGAGATTTGCTTCCGGTTATGTTCTTCAATAAATCAGTAACATCTTTCTGTACCTGCTCGATGGTCTTTTCTTGGAATCTCTTCTGTATCTGTTCTCTCAAATCTTTCAATCTCTTAAGATAATCTTCACTGTCTTTAATCAGCCGATCAATTTCCTCCCCCTTTATTTCCTTAAGTTTTTCATGTTCATAATCTTTGTAAAGATTGACAACCCTCTCTACTATGTCAATATATTTCTTTTCAAGCATTTTTTCATTTTCAACAAAATTCTTTTTCATTTCGGAAACAAGCTGTTTTGGTGTTGGCGGAGGAGAGCCGTTAAGCATAAGCAAAGCCTGACTTGGAGTCACAATTCCCCAATAAATATCTCTGACAAGAATATCCATCAAAGACTGCTTTGCGTACTTTACAGTTTTGTCCCCCATTGACATGAACATATCTATTGCTTCTGGAGAAGGCTTCAATTTTCCCATTTTCAAAAGAGCTTTCCATGGCATGAATGTCCCTCTGTCATAAATTGGAATACCATCTCTAATAAAAGTGAATATGACAGGATGAGCATCCTTCACAGACTGCCAGAAATCAGTAAGAAGATAAACCTGCACATTCAACTTGTTCTTCACACCAGCAAGTGCGGATGCTTCCCCGATGTATTGATAAATAATTCCTCTCAATCTTTCAAGAAGTTCAAGCCTTGGCATTCTTTTTACATCAGTATCATTTATGATTATGAAGACATCAACATCTGAAGTTATTACTGCCTCTCCACGAACAAGACTCCCCCCAATAACATATGAAACAACATATTTTTCAAATTTTTGCAGAACAAGAGACTTGTGTATCTCGCATACTCTCAACGCTCCCAATACTCCCTTATCGAATAATGGGAAAGACATTGCAACTGCCCCAGTCAACTCAAACTTGCTGTCAAGGCACATCTCCCATATATCAACTGGTGTTTTCAAATGCAACCAAACTTTCTGTTTTAAAGTCTCAAGCTGTTTTACCAAATCAGATTTAATTTTTGGAAATTCCTTAAGTTTTTCTTCCGGCATAAGAACATAAAGATGCATATATTTCTCAGTTTCTTTTGGTGCCTCTTCCTCATCGATAAAAAGCTTTATTGATTGTGGAGGCAGTATTCCCATAGCCTGAACAAAAGGATATTTCTTCAGGGCAAAAGATTTGAATTTTTCTAGTTCCTTCTTCGTTTTCTCCATTTCCTTCTGAGCATTGCTCATATCAACACTTGGAATGTTTTTTCTTTCGGAATATTTTTGATCTGTATTAAGGTTCATTCCAGGTATTTCTGAGTCTTGACTGGATTGTTCTTTATTTTGTTCAGATTTCATATTGAAAAAATGGCTGTTTCACTTATAAACTTTACGAATACAGAAAATTTAAAAGCCTCCTGAGATTTTTATAAACACGTCAAAGGAAGTTTACAAAAGAAACTTTGCTTGTGAAAGGAAGTTTACAAAAGAAACCTTTGCTTGTGAAAGGAAGTTTACAAAAGAAACCTTTGGTGTCTTTTGGGGCCCTGTAGTCTAGTGGCAAAACGACTCGTTTACACCGAGTAGTCAGGAGTTCGATTCTCTTCAGGGCCATTCAAAAAAAGGAAAACAAATTAAGAAAATGATAACTATAAAGAAAGGGTTACTGATGATCATTGGATTTTTGACGTTTAGTATGATATTCCCAACAACCTTCTGGGTTCTTTTGGAGGGGCCAATTTTAATAAATAAAATAATTAGGCAGATGTTTCCATTCCTAAGCTTCTTATAAAAAGTATTAAAAATAGTTATATTTTCTAATTTAAAGGAAGTTTACAAAAGAAACTTTGCTTGTGAAAGGAAGTTTACAAAAGAAACTTTTGGTGTCTTTTGAAAGCGGTATTAGTTAAGTGGTAGAACAGTTCGTTGCCACGGCTGACGCAGCTGCGACAGACGTTGACGGAATCTCAGATTCCAGTCTAACGGCGAATCATCCGCAAAGACGAACAAACTCGGGTTCGATTCCCGGATACCGCATAAATCATGCCCTCATGGCACAATGGTACTGCATGCGATTCGAACTCGCAGCCTTTTAGGCATCCAGGTTCGATTCCTGGTGAGGGCGTTAATGATTTGAACAACGTGAAAATCATTTCTCTTGGACAAAATGCTTTAAAATAAAAGGAAAGGTAGTGTAGGAAAACCTTGGTTTTCAAACAATTCTAGGTGAGGGCGTCTGTCTTTCAAAACCTTTTTAACCCGACTCCTTTTAATTATACAATGGAAGTAAAGAAGAAAACATTAATTTATGTCGGCATTTCGGCGTTGGTCCTTATAATTGTGATAGGGGGCGTTATGACTGGATTTGGAGTATTCAATCCGGACGAGGAAGGAAACGAAAGCATTTCCAAAGAAATCGTCAGCTGTATCTCTGAAAATTCTGTTTACTACAGCCAAACAGGTTGTCTAGCATGTCAAAGACAGGAAGAAATGTTTGGGGAATATGCTTCTCTTCTCAATAAAATAGACTGTAAATATGAACCTGAAAAATGCAGTGTTGCGGGAATAGCTGGAACACCAACTTGGATAATCAATAATCAGAAACAGGTGGGAGTTCAGACAATAGATACATTGAAAATTCTTACGGGGTGTGAATAAAATTCATTAAGATATTCTTTTTATCTCAACCTTTAAAAATAAATCTGTTCTTTAAATATAATGGAATCATCATCAAAAGCTATGGAAAAATCAAAAATAAGACAACCAATAGTAACAGTCTGCGGACATGTAGATCATGGAAAAACCAGCATACTTGATAGTTTACGCGGTTCTTCGGTGCAGGAAGGAGAAGCCGGAGGTATAACCCAAAAAATTTCGTTCACTCTCTACCCGTCATCACAATTAAGAAAGGCCTGTCCTTTAATTGATAAAACAGGAATAAAACTTGACATTCCTGGCTTTTTGCTTATTGACACTCCTGGACACGCTGCATTTACAAATCTCAGAAAAAGAGGAGGAAGTTTGGCTGACTTGGCGGTTCTTGTAATAGACATAAATGAAGGAATAAAACCACAGACATCAGAAGTCTTGCAAATATTAAAAATGAACAAAACTCCATTTGTAATTGCACTTAACAAAATAGATAATGTTTCTGGTTGGAGGAAACTTGATGATGATTTGAAAAGAAGTATTGAAAAACAACCCCAAAGAATAAAACAGGAGTTTGATGAAAAATATATGACTCTTCAGGGAGCCTTGAACAGCTATGGATTTGATTCTGATTTATTCTATAACATAAAGGATTTCACTCAAAAAATAGCTCTTGTTCCATGCTCTGCAAAAACACAAGAAGGAATTCCGGAACTCATTCTCATGCTTTGTGGATTAAGCCAAAAATACCTTGAAAAAAAACTTGTTCTTGGTAAAGAAGCAAAGGGAGTTGTGCTTGAAATAAAAAAAGAAAGAAACAGTCATTACGTTGAAGCAATACTTTATGATGGACAACTTTCAAAAACAGATGAGATAGCAGTATCTGATTTGGAGGGGAATCCAATTATCTCAAAGATAAGGGTCCTTGAAGAAATAAAATCCCTTTCCTCTTCGTTTCAATCCAAAGAAAAAGTGGAAGCTTCTACTGGAATAAGAATGCAACTTATTGAAAAAGTGGATGTTCTCCCAGGAATGCCTTTCGTTGCCCTGAACAAAGCGACAAAAAAAGAGGATGTAAAGAAAATGTTTAAGCAACAGATTACTGAAAGCATAGGTTCGATGTTAAGTAAACATGGTATAATTGCAAAGGCTGATTCTCTTGGAAGTCTTGAAGCTCTTCTTTCTTTGCTTCGACAGGAACACATTCCTGTTCTCAAAGCGGGAATAGGAAATATAAACAAATCAGATATAATCTCAGCTAAGGCAAATTTAGAAATAAACGAAATTGATGCTGTTATCGCAGGTTTTAATGTTGAAACAGAGCTGGATGCCAGGGAAATTCTTGGAAAAGTCAAAATAATTTCAGAGGATGTTGTTTACAAACTCATAGAAAATCTGGTTCATTTTAGGAATGAAAAGGCAAAGGAAATTGAAAAGAACAGGCTCATGGAACTGGCAAGCATATGCAAACTCAAAATCCTGCACCAGTATGTTTTCAGGAACACAAATCCCGCAATTTTTGGTGTTAAAGTAGAAACAGGAAAAATCATTCCCTATTTGCCTCTGATTGACGAGAAAGGAGAAAAGATAGGAAAAGTAAAAAACATGCAGTTGGAAAAGCAGTCTGTAAATGAAGCCAAAGAAGGACAGGAGCTTGCGATTTCAATACCTGGAATAAACTTCGAAAGGATTCTTGGAGATAAAAACTTCCTGTACTCTGACATAAACGTATCTCAATTCAAAACATTTAGAAAAAACGAAGATTTGCTTTCAAGCAAGGAACTCTCTGCTTTGAGTGAAATTGAAAAGATAAAAAAGCGATTAAATAATAATTGATATTAAAATAATCTTATAATTAAGGGTTAAATTAGCTTGTTAAGGTCATTTACATTATTTTAAATAAATTAAATTGCACTAAATTTAAATACCTGTAATTTCTGAGAAAAATATGGGAGTAACATTAACAAAGCATGTGGACATTGCAAGTGCTCATTTTAGATGGGGCTGGGAGAAATCGCCGACAAAAATGATGAAAAGCCCCATGGTAAGGTATTATTTATTTCCGGTAGCACACGACAGAATAGAAGCAAAGGCGAAACTAAATTGCTTTCTGGAGCAAATATCTCCTGTAGAAGAAGTTATGGAAGAAAAAATGGGAAGAACAAGAGCAGGGTTGTTTTATTTCAGGCAGATAGTTGATTCTGTGATGTCACCAAAAGAGATAGACTTTACTAAAATAGGAAGATATATTATAAGAGACAGAAGATTTTGCGAAAGAGAATCTGGAGATGTCTTTAATTATCTTGACACAGTTTATTGTGGACTTATTGAACAATAAAGAAAAACCAACAACCTTTATAAACCAATTTCTCAATATTTATTCTGTATGGCATTCAAATTAAACATTTCAGAAAAAACCGGAAGGACCTTTAAAGTTGAAACCGAAACAGAGGCTCTGCTTGAAAAGTCCATCGGGGAAAAAATAGAGGGTAAGGAAATATCTCCTGATTTGTCTGGTTATGAATTTGAAATAACAGGAACAAGCGACATTGCAGGTTTTCCAGGGTTTAAGGAAGCTGAAGGAATCTCCCTGAAAAGAGTCCTTCTTGGTTATGGATGGGGAATGCACAAAAAGCCAAGAGGGGTAAAGAAAAAGGGCGGGAAAAAACCTGAGGGAATGAGAAGGAGAAAAACAGTGAGGGGAAAAATAATCTCTCCCGCAATAGTTCAGATAAACATGAAAATACTGAAAAATGGTTCAAAAAAACTTGAAGAAATTTTCCCAGAGCAGAATAAGCCAAAAGAAACAGAACAAAAAGCAGAAGTAAAGACAACAGTGCAATAAAAAATAATTCTACATAAAAATAAAATGAGAATATACGACATTGAAAGAGTGTACATAAATGATAAGTATTTGTCAAGATTCAGAATAGATCCCTCTGGGATGTTCCTTTCTCTGGATGCAATGGCAGAAAGCTATGAGAAAAGGACGGAGGAACATGAAAAAGAAAATGAATCAACTGACAGGGAAGACACAAAATGAGATTTCTGATAATTTATGATATGTCTAATTCTGAATTCTGGCTAAAATTAAAATTATAGAAACCGAAAGATTTATTCAATTAAAAAAGTTGTGTCAACAGTATTTTTAGCTATTTCTTTTTTTAAATATTGATCTCTAAGCGAATTAAAATATTCAAAGTACTTTTGTATGTCGGGAAATTCTCTAGTAAAGGGTATTACTCCTCCAATATCATAATCTTCTTGACCATGAAAACTATGAACAA
>JBBDYV010000003.1:0-5255 GCA_040900515.1 Candidatus Pacearchaeota archaeon
GAATAATGCAATGACAAATATTATTAGCAGTATCAGAGGGAGGTAAAGAGTCAAGTCTCCTCCGAAACCTGTTCCAATTAATAAATCGTTCAGATTGACCCATCTGTTTATCCCATAAGTTGCTCCTAGAGAAATTATTATACTCATTGCTCTTCCTGCCCCACCACTTAATGCAGGCATTCTATTGAAAATCGCATTTAGGAGAATTGCCAAAAATCCAAAGACAACGAGAATGAGGATTGACTGCGGGTCTATGGAGTTGAAGATATCTG
Organism: Candidatus Pacearchaeota archaeon; assembly: GCA_040900515.1. Taxonomy (GTDB): domain Archaea; phylum Nanobdellota; class Nanobdellia; order Pacearchaeales; family GW2011-AR1; genus JAGVNG01. The sequence goes on from JBBDYV010000003.1 coordinate 273, forward strand.
AAAAAGAGTAACCCCCTAAAAACTGTGCACTTATGAATGGAAAGAAAAATACTGATAATAATACTATTACTCCCCTATTCAAATTCATGATATAAACACAGCAGGGGTTTTTATAAAAGTTACTTCTGCGGTTTTTGATAACATTTAATAATTCCTTTTGGGTTTATGCCTTATGGGAGCATATGATTTTTTTGGGAATGTTGTGCTGGTTAAATTTGATAGGAAAACTTCTGCCAGAGAAAAAAAGAAGTTTGCAGAGAAAATAATGAAGGAAAACACGGCGATAAAGACTGTTTTGGAAAAAACTGGAAAGTTCAAAGGCAGACTGAGGAAACAGGAAACAAAATATCTTCTTGGCTTGAAAACAAAAGAAGTTTTATACAGGGAAAATGGATGTGTTTTCAGATTTAACATTGACAAAACATATTTTTCCCCGAGATTGGGAAATGAAAGAAAGGAAATTGCTGGTTTGATAAAAGGAGGGGATGTTTTGGTTATGTTTGCGGGAGCTGCCCCTTATTCTATTGTTATTGCAAAAAACTCTAAATCAAAGAAAGTTTACTCAAATGAAATAAACAAGGAAGCAAACAAATACGGGGAACAAAATGTGATAATGAATAAATTGAAAGACAATGTGATAATGCTTAATGGCAATATTCAATATGTTGCGACTAAAGTTAAAAAAGGATTAAAAGTTAACAATGAACCTGTTCCTAAATCTTTTGATTATATTGTTATGCCCCGTCCTCAGCTAAAAGACAGTTTTTTGAAAGAAACTTTTTCCTTGAGTAAGAAAGGAACAACTGTTTTTTATTATGATTTTTGCAAAGATGATGAAATTGATTTTATTAAGGACAAATTAAATCGCGAGGCAAAAGATGCAAAGAAGAAAATCAAAATTTTAAGAATAAAACTTGCAGGGGAAATTGGCCCGCATAAAATGAGATTGAGGGTTGATTTTAAGGTTGTTTGATTATTAAAATTAAGTCAGATGTCTTAATGTGGATAAGACAAGTGTCTTAAATGAAAGAGAAGTATAAAGAAAGATTTGATAAATTACAAAAATATAATTAGCAGAGAAGTTGATTTAGAAGATATTAAGCAGATGAGATAACTTTTATGTTAAAATTTAGCGAGCCGAAGGCGAGCGAATAATATAAAAACACTTTTTATCTTTAAGAGTTGTAAAAATGAAAAAATCAAAGCATGTTTTTTGGGAAACCCTTCTGATTTTAGCATCTGTGCTCGTGTTCAGGAGTTTATGGCTGTTGATGGATGAAATTTCCCTATTTTATGATTCAAAGATTTTGGTTGTAACTTTAATTCTTGGTCTGGTTGGGACAGGAATTGCTTTTTACCGGATGGCACACACTCACTAAAAGCAATAAAATTAATTTTATCTTGTTCTCACAGCCTCTTCTCCTCTGCGATTGCACTTGGTGCTTCGCCGCCATGCCATGTGAATCTTGGGCGTATACGTATAGGGTAGATACGCTCGGAGTTATCGTCGAGAAGAATTGCCGAGCCTTTCAAATTTGGAAGATCATCCATGTATTTTTTGATATTATCCAAAAGATAAGACTGCATGATGTAATTAAGGGCTTGTATATCCGGTTCTGATGTGACTCTGTGTGCAATTACTATATCTGATTGAGTCATAACGTCCCTGTGAATTTGTCCGGGTTGTTGTGTTGCAAGAACAACAGAAATTCCTGGTTGTCTTCCTTCTCTAAGCAGCTGGATTAGTGCATCTGTTGCAATTGTTTTTCCATTCAACGGAAGAAACTCATGGGCTTCGTCTATAAACATCCATACCAAAGGATTTTCTTTTTTCTCAATCCTTGTTGCATAACTCAGTCCTTTTGCAACAGCACTGACTTCCTCATTTTTTCTTTGGTCCATTCTTGAGTTAAAGATTTTTTTTGATATGAGACTTATTGCCAATGCACGAACATTGAAGGCTCCTATTGAATTGTAAACACTGAGGTCTAGAATAGTTGTTCCTCCGGGATAGATGAGCTCTTTTATCTGGGTTGAATCATCTTCCTTCTCTGCGAAAATTCCCCATGTTTTTGCTGCGTCAAACAAACCAATGGCGGCATTTTTTATTTCCCTTGGAGTTCTTTCATCTTTCTCTATTTCCTCAATTATGTCGTTTATATCATAGTTGTTTTCCTGCTTTTTCAGTTTTGTTACAGCTCTTTCAATAATAACTGCAACAGAGTCAACCATATTAAGATTAAAAGTAATAATCCAGTCCTCCGCACTCAGTTCAGTAACATCAAGCGCGAGTTTTTCATCGGCAGGAATTCCTTTTTCGATATATTTATCAAAATGTCCGTATGGAACAAAGATTTTTACCTTAAGATTTTTGGTTTTCAGTTCCCATTCATTGAGAAGCTCTTTGTCTTTTTCATTTTTGTATTTCGATGTCCAGTAAATTCCCATTGTGTCGAATATTATAGAGGCAATATTTTCACTTGCTTCTTTTGGAAGATTGCAAAGCTCCTCTGCTATGACTCCAATTGAGTAACTTTTTCCTGAGCCACGTTTGCCACAAACAAGAACAACATGACTCCTGGCGACGTCCATAAGAATTCTGTTACTTAGTGAGGTATATTGTCCCATTTTTACATAGCCTTTTCCTATGTAAACCAAACCTCTTTCACCAAATTTTTTCTTGTCAGATGCGTTTCTTCCTATAACAACGTCGTAAGGCATAAAAAGAAATGGCTAACAAGATTTTTAATTCTTTGGTTAAGCCACTGCCTATGTTAAGAAATAGCTTCTAATTTCATCAAAACTTTTTTCTGCATTCAAAAAATTAGTATAATACTTATAAATTTGGTATCTTTTCAAATCTTTTTCTGTGATGTTTTTTGGATTTCTCAGTTTGTTCTTTGTTCTTGAAGAAAGTCCAAGGGCTTTTCCAAGCCCCCTATTGTATGCCAAAACACTTTCAAAACCTTCTTCTGTTCTTTTTTCAAGATACTTCATAAGATTAACTGCCAAAGCCATATTTAATTTACTGTCTCTTGCTACATCTTCAAGCAAATTTCTTCCGGAGGTTTTTTCGCGGATATAGTCGGATAATTCGTTTTTTACTGAAAGGGCTTGCCTGTAAATATCATTCAGGTGTTTAGGATGCAATTGGAATCTGTTTATTTCTCCGTCTCTTCCTACAGAAAATTTTCTTCCTTGGGATTCAATATCTGCAAACGCTACAATCTTAGCCAGAGAAACTCCGCTTGACTTGGAAGCATTTAACATAAATTCTGAGTCCTCCGAAATTCTTTTAATCGTTTTGCTTAGCCTATGAAGAGGGGAATTATAATTTGCCTCTTCTACATGGGAAACAACCAAAGCATAATTGTTATCGGCAGAATAAAATGTTTCCAGATTATCAATTCCAAATTCAACTGATTCATCTTTTGAAACTACGAATATGTTTCTTTTCTGATTGACAAATTTTATATCTGTTTCATTTCTTATTCTTTGCAACTCTGTAAACATTTCGTCTATTGTCTCTGTTGCCTTTCTGAAATCCTTTCCAGATGGTTTTTCCTTGGAAAATTTTTTGCTATCATTGATGATTTTTTCTACAAGCATTTCTTCAATATATTCAATTCTTTCCTTTTCCAGATTTTTTGAAATATAGTGATGTAATCTTATTAGAGGCTGTGGTTGAGTTGATACAAAAAGAGTTTCAGTAGCTATTACTCTTTCGAGATAAGAGATATCAAAATAAAATAATTCATTTATTTCAAGATCACTTGATGAATAAATTACTGTGTTTTTAATTGTTTCCGGCAAAGAAGCCATTCCAATACCTATTACAGCTCCTACAATTCCCGCATGCCTCAAAAATTCTCTTCTGTTCATTTCCTTATTTTTTTGTGAATATGTCTTTAACCAAATTAAAATATTTTTAAGTTTTTATGTGATTTCTTATATAATTGCTGACAAAACGGGAACATCATAATGTTTTTAAATATGTTTCTGTTAGAAATTTTAATGGAAGAAAATGCAAAAGAGGCTTCGCCCAAGATTGGTCAAAGCAAAGAAGCAGTAAAAGAGAAAAATTCTACTTTAACTGAAAGCTTAAGGAAAAATCCCTGGATTCTTTCGACTTTTGTCCTCATTGTGATGGCTGTTGTTATACTTTTTGCAAGTATTGGAGGGTTTTCTGGTTCATTAACTGGCAACGCAATTTCTGCAAATGATGCTGGTAATATTTTGTTAAATGCTTTTGAATCACAAGGGGCTACGGGCATAAGCGTTGACTCTGTTGAAGAAATGAGTGGAGTTTATCAGGTTAACTTTTTATACCAAGGACAAATATCCCCTGCTTTTATCACAAAAGATGGAAAATTTTTAGTTGATTTGACTCCTTTGCCTGATTCAGATGTTAATGCAGGCTCTGATTCTGGGGGTGGTTATTCTGGAACTGTCAGTGCAAGTGCAGATGATGATGCTGTTCTTGGAGATGCAAATGCTCCAATTACAATAATAGAATTCAGCGATTATCAATGTCCTTTCTGTGCAAAATTCTGGAGTGAAACTTTGCCTTTAATAAAAAAGAATTACATTGATACAGGAAAAGTTAAGCTTGTGTTTAGGGATTTCCCATTGACAAATATTCATCCAATGGCACAGCCTGCGGCAGAAGCTGCAGAGTGTGTAAGAAAAGTTGCAGGAAGTGATGAAGCTTATTTCAAATATCACGATAAGCTGTTTGAGAATCAGAATAGTTTAAGTGAAAGCAATTTGAAGACATGGGCAAAACAGCAAGGGCAAAACATTGATTCCTGTCTTGATTCTGGGGAATTTACAGATGAAGTTCTTGCGGATATGGCTGATGGAAGTGCGGCCGGAGTGACTGGAACGCCTGGATTTGTTATAAATGGAATTTTAGTTTCTGGAGCACAACCTTACAGTGTATTTGAGCAGATAATTGAAGGGGAATTGGCTAACGGTGCTTAA
>JBBDYV010000003.1:5355-9832 GCA_040900515.1 Candidatus Pacearchaeota archaeon
TATCAATCTTCCTTCTCAAGATAAGCGATTTCTTTTTCAGTGAGTTTTAGTTCTTTTATTGTTTCTGGGCTTTTTACAAAATTCCTTATTATGGGAAAATCATGCATTGCTCTTTTTTCTCCTATATGAGTGAAGCGTGCAAACTTCTGGGCAATGGTTTTCTTTGAAGCTGTTTTCTGGTTGTTCATCCAGATTTTAAGGATTCTTGTCGGTTTTTTGTAACTTGTAAAGCCGGCTTTCTTTTCTTTTTTTGCGGCTGAAATGGCATAGCTGAGAAAAATGTTCTGATAAACCAAAAATCTCCAGTATTGCTGTTTGTAAATTCTTCCCCTGAAAACGTCGGCTTTGCTTACCGCATCATAAGCTTTGGCCAGTTCTTCCTTCTGGTATTCTGCGGGAATATTTTCCTCAATCCAGAGAAGGATATCATCTAAAGATAGATTTACAGAGTCAAAGAGGGAAAGCATTTCTGTTTTTGGTTTTTCCTTGAAAATGGAACGCAAAGCTTTGAAGATATCTATTTCCTTGTTTCTTTCATCTATTTCAACTTCTTCCAAATCTTTTTTATTAGCATGTGCAATTGTTTGCAAATCATTTATCGCTGCCCTTATGTCTCCTCTTGCCTTAAGGGCTACATTTGTGAGAATGCTTATATCAATAAACTTTTTTTCATTTCTTAGGATATCTATTAATATTTCCTTTATGGTGTTGTAATCAATTTCCTTCAGCTGCACAAGCTCCGAAGCCTTTCTTAGTTCAGCTAGTTTCCTGTCCCAGATATCATTTGCGGTTATTATCACAGGATACTGCGTTTTTTCTATGAGATACAGGAGCTCGCTCAGCCCCCCTCTGTCCAATGCAGAAATGCCGTCAACTTCGTCTATTAGAATTATTTTCCATTTTTTTATAAGTGACTGCTGTTCAATTGCAGGTTTTAAAACAGCTTCAAGCCTTGCCCTGTCACGCAAATCAGAGGCATTAAGTTCAAAGATTTCTGCACCTGTTTCTCCTGCAACGACATGTGCAATTGTTGTCTTTCCAGTTCCAGGAGGACCGTAAAGAACGATTGCTTTCTTTCCGAACTTGAAGTTTCTTACAAATTCCTGAACTTTCTCAAGGGCTATCCCCTGCCCCCTTATTTCCTTGAATGTTTTAGGACGATATTTTTCTACCCATGTCATTTTTATTCTTCTTTCAATTGAGATTATGTGTTTTTCTTAATGAATCTATTCTAAAAGATAAAATTTCCAAGTCGCCGAGGTCTTTAGCTAAATCATCTTTCGTTAAAGGAGTATCAGAATCAATTAACATCGTTGATGTTTTATTTCCTGAATTTCCAATTCCCAGTGCATGGTATTTATTTAAAACTGAAAAGTAAGTTTTCCTTTCTTCATCAGTGGATTCATAATTGTCAAAATTTACTAAAACTTGATATCTCATCTTATTTTCCCAATCCGGCTAGGACAAAACTTGCAAGTAATGCCTGGAGTTGTATGAAAGGATCAGAGCCTTCGACAATTCTAAACTCGGCTTCTCCTGTTTTTTCAGTGAGCTTAACTTTTATTTCCGGCTCAACAGGAAGATTCCAAATTTCTTTTTGTATGGCTTTTATTACATCCTGTCCTGAAATGCTTTCCTTTAGCATGACCTCAAGAAGTTTTTCCCTGGCTTTTTGGAAGTCTCCTGAAATGGCATAATCTAAAACTATTTTTATGTCCCTTGGCTTTGCACTTGCGATAATTGTTGAAACAAGCTCGGGATTTATTGATGGAGAGATTGAAGCTGTTGATTGCAAGAGATTTATGCAACGCCTGCAGTCTCCCTCGCTTCCCTCATATATCATTTCCAGGGCTTCTGGATTTATTGTCAATTTTTCTGCTTCTGCAATTTTCTTTATGACTTTTTCAATATGTCTTTTTTCAAGAAGCTTAAAACGGAACAATGCACAACGTGATTGGATTGGGTCTATGATTTTGCTTGAATAGTTGCATGAAAGTATGAAACGACAGGTTGCAGAGTAATTTTCCATTGTTCTTCTTAATGCCTGCTGGGCTTCTGGAGTTAACGCATCTGCCTCATCCAGAAAAATGACCTTAAATGGAACATCACCAAGAGATTTTGTTCTTGCGAAATTCTTTACTTTTTCCCTTACTATATTTATTCCTCTTTCATCGGATGCATTAAGTTCAAGGTAATTGTCCCTCCATTTGTCTTTGAAAAGCTCCTTTACAACAACAAGAGCCAGAGTGGATTTTCCCGTTCCTGCCGGCCCTGCAAAAAGAAGATGAGGAATATTAAGGGAGTTTGTAAGAGACTCTATTCTTTTTAGTATATCATCCTGTCCTACAATGTCTAAGAATTTGCTTGGCCTGTATTTTTCCGTCCAGATTGTGCTTATCATTTTCTCTTTTTATTAGACAGCAGAGCTTTTTACAGCTTTGGTTGCCACACCAAATTCCTCTGGTGTTGAGTATATACTTAAGAAAAAATCAAACTTATAAAGATTATGCTGTTTGAGTGCCTTTATTGTTTTAAATCTAAAATCCATATTCTTTTCTGTTGTTGAAAAACTCTACAGCCTTCTGAACCCGTTCTTTTTCATCTTCCTCTATTAATTCCTTTTCCAAAATACTCAATTCATCAACTAATTCAAGAATTTCCAAGCCGTTCATGGAATATTCAGCCAACCTTGATTCAATAACAGATTTTGAAGGACTAAATTTTTCAAAATAAATCCCATAATGCTGTTTTTATTAATTCCTTAACTCTTCCATATATTTCACTTCTTGGCGTTTCCATAGAGGTTCCATTTGTTTTTGCCACCGTAAGCTCAATAACAATTACAATTTCACTTTGAAAATCCTTTTTATAGATTATTATATTTAGAAATATGCTATTACTTGCTTCTAGCTCTTCTTACTTTTCTCTAAGAATTTTATCCCTAAAATTATTTGTAGAATTACTTGCTTCTAGCCCTTCTTACCTTTCTCTTGTGCTTTTCCTTTCGAAGTCGTTTTCTCTGCCACTTCCATCTCATCTGCCCTTTCTTTTTCCACCTTCGTGATGATCGTTTCATGATAATTCTGAGCAAAAATTGGTTTAAAAATCTTGGGTTTGGAAATTGGCTCAGAATTATGGATTAACGCCCCTGCCGAACTACGACGGGACGTAGGAGAATTAATCTAATCTGGTAGCGACATAGAATTTATGAAAAACATCTAAATTGTCCTTTTCCAAAATTAATTGGTTTGCAGGCTCATCAGAAGATACTTGATATCTTCCAGTTCTACATTCACTAATCCCGAGATTGCCTCTAAGATTAATTATTTCGCCATCTTTAAAATATAATTGACCTTTCCAACTTTGAAGATAATGATTCTTTTCATCTTTAAAATCTATTACTGTGATAACCTCTAGACTTCTTGGGGTTTGGTTTGGCATAATTAAAGTATTATTAAAATAGTATTTAAAATTAATTATTATCTAGAATAATATTTTATCTACGCTCTCTCGACGCCCCTACCGTAATTAGTATAAAATGTTACAGGTTAAAGTGTAGAATAGGGGAATTATGTAAACTTGAATAGTTTTTCATAATCCTTATGATTCATCCAGTCAAGAATAACTGCAATAAGTTCTATTTCATCTTTACCTATGGAGTATAGGAGCCGCCAATCTTTTCTGAGGTTGTAAATCCAGAGATTTTTTATCCCATATTTTTTGATTAATTCTTTTGGAATAAGTTCTTTCTTTACATTTCTTCCACAAAAAGAATTCCCGCAAATTTCTTCTATGGCTTTATTTATTTGAAAAGTCTTGGATCTGATTTCTCCAAATATTCAAATGATTTCTTCAATTCAGTATCAATAAAATTTACTTTACATTCCATCTTAAATCTGGTATGTTCTTGAAACGTTTTACAAATTCAGGGTTCCAAATATAGACTATGTACCCCTCTTTGTCATAAGCTATTCTCAAAGAACCCTCCAAATACTCCATTATCACCTGAAATGTCTGCCACATCACTTTCTTTGGTAGCTTGTTGAAAAGTTCTGTTTTCTTGTATCCGCCTGAATTGTCATCGATGAATTTTTCAACCATCAGAACAGTCTGAAGTGTTGGACTTCTGGCTAATTCGTTAGTTTCAGAGTAAAGTTTTCCTTTGTTTAGTTGAGATTGCATTATGTAATCAATTGATATGACTTTATAAATTTTCCTCTTTTATACAAAAAATATTAACACCCATATCAAAGTAGCAGAAGTAATACACGCCCCTGCCGAGATTATCACTCTTCTCGTTCAAATCTCAATAAATAATTTTGGCAATATTAATACAACGCCCCTGCCGAGATTTGAACTCGGGTCGCCACCGTGCTCCAAAAAACAATCTGAACAAACGCCAGTGAACTGTCATTTGTGAGAGGGTGGATTCGTTGGCCTCTAGACTACAGGGGATCATACTTCGTATTCGTCATAA
>JBBDYV010000004.1:0-1469 GCA_040900515.1 Candidatus Pacearchaeota archaeon
GAAGAACTAATCTTGGAAAAAGTTAGTGCTTTTCTAAAAAGAAGAAAAATTCGGGATTTATACGACATTTATTTTTTATTAAACTATGCAAAAAGAGAAGAAAAGGTAATTATCTCTTTAAATGGATTTATAAAAAATTTTAAAAATCCCTTAGATGAAGAAAATTTAAAGGTAATTATTATCTCGGGAGTTACTCCTAATTCTAAAGAACTTCTGGAGGCCATAAAAAAATGGGTAAAATAATATACATTGGAGAAATAAGAAAATTTTTCAAGGAAAATCCAATAGTAAGCATAGCCTCTCTTAAAAAATTCCTTGGAAAAAAGAGAAATGATTATATTTATTTAATTGTTAATAATCTTCTTAAAAAAGGAGAAATAAAAAGGATAACCAGGGGGTATTATACAATTCATGATGACCCATCTTTGGCAGTGTTTTGCTTCAAGCCATCATATCTCGGATTGCAGGATGCTTTAAGTGTCCATGAGCTTTGGGAGCAGGAAACAATCCCTGTTGTGATTACCTCTATAAAAACAAGGAGAGGTATAAGAAAAGTGTTTAATCACAATCTGCTTTTAAGGCATTTAGCCGGAAAATATATCTTCGGTTTTAACTACGAAAAGCAGGGAGATTTTTACTTCCCCTATTCAGATGTAGAAAAGACCTTTATTGATATGATTTATTTCAAACAACCATTGGATGAGGAAACCAGAAAAAATTTCATTGAAAGAATTGATACAAACAAATTGAACTCTTATTTGAAAGCATATCCAAAAAGATTCAGAAAAAAGGTGCTAAACATTTTAGAACGAGCCATTGAAAGAAACCCTGTGGGTTTCAACCCATAGATTGAATTTCAATTTTTCTGGCGAGTTAGCTATATTATAAAAACAAAGCTTTACGGGAAATTTTTTATATATATTAGTTGATAACTATATATTACAAATGATACTTCCGTCTGAATATTATGAAAGAGAAGGATTGGTTATAAAAAATAAAATCAGAAAAGTCACGCCTCATAAATCTTTAAAGTAACCTTTGCATCGTCGCACTTTGCATTGAATGCAATCTTTGTCCGACCATCAGCACTGAATGAAAGAGTTCCTGCTTCAGATATTACCTCTCTTGCACTTCCAGCTTCAACAACATAAACTTCTTCTTTAATTAATGCATCTGTCTGTTCCTGTGGTGTTAATCCGGTAGTGTAGAGTTTTCCTGTAGAATCAACAATGACTTTTTCTTTTAAAGGATCAAAAGTGAGGGATTGATCTTGATAAGTTGTAGTGTAGGATAGTGAAGGATTTTCACAATCATCTAAGGTATAAATAGCATCATAACTCCCTTTTGCCAAATTAAAGAAAACATATCCGTTGCTGTCAAGGAAAAGAGTATCCCCATATTGAACAGTTCCTCTTGAAATTGATTCATAACTTTCAAGAATCAATGCTTGACTGGTTTTTGTTCCCGTC
>JBBDYV010000005.1:0-9731 GCA_040900515.1 Candidatus Pacearchaeota archaeon
TAATTTTTGAGCACCCCAATTCATAATTAAATATTCTGTTTTCTGGATTTTCTTCTTTCAAAATCTCTGTAAGATAGCCTCCCCTAACACTTCCTAATATCATTTCCTTATCCTCCTGGGATAATTTGTGCTTTGATAAAATAGTATATTGCGGCATTTTCTATGTTTTTTGTTAAGAATTACTATATTTAAATGTTTTATTGTGCACTTAGGTAAGCTTTGTTATGTTGGAATTTGGTTGTTTTGAGGCTCTTTGTTCCATTTTGTGATAATTATGATTCCAATAACTGCGATGATTGTTGTAATAATTGCAACATATGTTTTTATCAGCATTGCTGGGCCGGCAACATGGGAGTTTACAACTATCCAGTTTGCAATTTCTTGGAGAAGATCACGCCATACCAATGCCATCAGAAATCCAAATCCGGCGAGAAGAGCTATAACTATTTGTTTTTTTGTCTCCAGCCTTAAGGTATTTACCACTTTTTTCAGCTTTTGCTCTGTTTTTTTTACTTCCTGTTTCTGCTCTTTTATTTCCTGTTTTAGTTCCTTTATTTCCTCTTGTTGTGTTGTCATTAATAATCTCCATTGGGATCTTTTAGAAAATAGATGATGAGAAGAACAAAGAGAAGGCTGAGAAGAGTTGTGAAAATAGATGTTGCGAGGCTGAGAACTGAAGAATCTTTGATGTTTGTTGTGAACTGGACTATTCTTTGGGAGATCTCAAAAATTGTTTGTCTCCATGTAAAGGCAATCGTGAATCCGGCTCCAACAACAACCAGCGTTTTCAACTGTCTCCGGAAATCCTTTCTAAAATTCCTTGCGTGAAAAATAAAATCAATTAACCCATGGCCCATTTTGTTTAGATTTTTGTGTTTTATTGGTTCCTTTATTTATGTTGGAGGCAAAAGTGTCTTAAAAATTTTTCATTTTCTTTGTTTGGGGGTGGGGTTGTTCACTTAGGTTAACTTAGTGAAAGAGTGTTAAGGGGAAGCAAGTGGAGGAAAATCAATAAAATAAATTTAAAAAGAGTAAAAAAGAAGAAAAATAAAAAGAAATGAAATTATCTTTTCTTCGTCATTTTGTAGTTTCGCATTAGCTTGCCGATACCAACTACGAGGAAGGATAATCCTATTATCCATTCGCCCCATCCTGTTGTACTTATCCCTAGTAAAGGTAATAACCATACCACACCCACAAGGGTTACAAGCCATGCAGTTAATTTTGCCATATTATTTTCAACCTCCTTTCATGATTTTGTGATAATGTGTTAAGGAAAAAGGGAATTATAAATCTTTCTTTTTAGCTGGTTTTTTGATGTTTTTCTTGTTTATCGACGGTGTTTTGGTGTTTGCTGGGTGTTTGCTGGATGTTTGTCAAGTGTTTGCTGGATTCAGACAGACAGGGGGATGTTTGAGGCTGTTTAAACAGGCTGTTTATACCTTTTTTTTGAAACAAACAGCCGTTTTTTAGCTGTTTTCCAGCATACTTCCAGCACATCTCCAGCACATTTTCAGATAAGGAAATGGATAGGGGGTGTTACAATTTAATAGTTTTAACGACGGAAAACAAAAGATATTTAAATAAGGTTTTGCAAGTGTTAGATATGTTTTGGTTTTTTGGTAAGAAAAAAGGGGTTGAACAGCTCAAAGAAGAGACAAAAAATAGTTTTGAGGCTGTGAAAAAAGACATTAGTTCTGTTAGTGGTTGGATAAAACACCTTGATTCTGAGAAAGATATTCAAAAGAGGGAGCTTGAAGACATAAAAGAGGATTTATCGTCGATAAAAAATGAGATTGAGGGAGTGAAAAATGTTCTAGCTATGATGAACGAGCTCAAAATAGGAGGGGTGTTTAAAACACCTAAGAGGGTGTTTAACAAACAGACAGCTGTTTATGCTGTTCAAACAGGTGTGCAAACAGCTGTTCAAACACCAAAATTAGACCAATTTTCAGTAACAGAAAGAGCTATAATTTGGATTCTTTTGAACACAGATATGAAACTCAGTTATGATGATCTTGCTGCAATGCTTGGAAAGGAGAGATCAACAATAAGGGGACAGATAAATAGGATAAAACAGAAAAGTGATAGTCTAATAGAGGAAATAACAGAGCAAAATGGCAAAAAGAGAGTGTTTATACCAGAGAATATAAGAGAAAATATGCTCAAAAAGACAAAAGTGAGAGTTAGAAAAAGCTCTGAAAATAGAGAAGAAGAAGAAAAATAGAAAAAAAGTAAGGAAAAAGTGAGAATCAAGCCAAAATATAGGGTTTTAGGCTTGTTTTTGGTTTTTTTGACTTGATTCTGTCTTGAAAAATAGGGAATTAAAAAAATAGGGTTTTTTGGAAAAGGCAAAAGAGAGAGTTAATTTAAAGAGAAAGAAAGAGGAAGTAAAGAGATAATTAGTTATTCGGTATGCGGATTACTGGGAAGTTTTTCGAGGACGATTCAGATTTTAAAAGTATTAAATATCTCTCAAAGTAAGAATTGCTGAAAGAGAGGCAATATGTTTCAGATTTGAAGATATGTTGAGTTGGATCTCTTTGTTGTTTATTTTTGTTTTGTCGACGGGAATCCCCTTCTTTATCAACCTGGCCACATAGTCCCGGATTGAGCTCTCAGTTAGCTTAAGCCTTTCTGCAAGGCTTCGATAATCAGAATGGCCAACTTCATTGTCAAATTGATATATCGTCGAAAATACAAGCCACTCTTGTTCTGTCAGTTTTTTGAATTTTTGTTTTATTTCATTCTTTAGATTATCTAGGGATTCTATCATTTTTGCTGCATTTTCTATGCTATTTTGATTATTTTGTGTATTTTGGGTGTTTTGGTGTGTGTTTTCTGCTGGTTTGTCTGTGTAATTGTCTGTCTGTTGGTGTGTCTGTCTGTCTGCTGGAACCCCCCTGTTTCCAGTGGAAAAAGGCATATTTTGGGGGTTTAAAGGGTTAAAAGGGAAATTATGTGCTGGGTTTATTTGTTGGTTTGTCTGGTTTTCAAGCATATGTGCTGGAATAGGAATGTATTGTGGAATATATTGTATTTTTGTCTGATTTTCATTGTTTTGCTGGTTTTTTGTTTCATATTCTTGGTTTTTCCTGCTTTCTTCGCTCTTTTTTGCTAGTTTTTCTATGATTTCACATAATTCGATGAGGGTTTGTTTTACTGAATCTACATCTTTTTTTAAAGAATCAATATCTTGCTTAACTCTTTTGAATGCTTCCTGAACAGGTTCTTTTGATGAATCCATGTGTTTGTTTGGGTTCATGTTGTATAAAAAGATTATTGTCCTGTTTTGTTATTCTAAATTTCTGACTTTCTAAATTCTAAATTTCTATATTTGTTTGCTGTGGTATATTTTGTATGCCTGCTCTGAAAGAATCCATCTTGATCTTCTTGAGTATTCCTTTCCCTTAGAATTCTTCTTTATCTCAACAACAAGCCCTTTCTTTTTCATTCCCTGGAGAAGTTGCTTAACCATTTCATCATCCCTTACAATCTCGTTTGATATATGGGATGTAAAAATTGGTTTTGGGTTTATAGAGTAAAGAAACGCGAGAATTTGTTCTGAGATTTTTTCCTTTTTCCTATCTGAAATTTTCATTAAACAGATAGAAAGAAGGTTTATTTAAAATTTTGCAAGAAGAGAATCTGATTGTTTGTCCTTATTTTGACCTATTTGGACTTGTCTTCACTTTTTTTTATTGCTGGCATTTGCATATGGAGGGGAAGGTTCATTTGATCCTCAAGTTCTAATGCCTTTAAACCGGCCTTCCTGAATATAACATTGAAAATAAATATTTTGAAGCTATCTGGTGTTTCTTTGTTGTCTTTCCATGTCTTCAGTGCTTCTTTTGCTATGTTCTGATCTACAGCAAGAAGTATTGTTCCCTCAAGGTTTACTGATGCTATTCCTGGGCTGTAATCTAAAGAATAAAGGAACTTTACGGCTAGCATCTCTTCCTTTGATTTTAGTACTTCTTGTTTTACCTCCGCAACATTAAGAATATCAACTTTGTTGCTTATTTTAAGGTCTCTTGAGATTTCTTTCTTTTTTTCAACACTTATCTTAGTGTAGTTAAAACCTATAATTTTCATTTTATTGTTAGTTATTAAACACAAAATGGTGTTTTTAAAGTTTTTTATAAGAAGAAGTTTGTTGGGTTTTGTGTAAGGCTGTTTCAGATAAGGTCTTCTTCAGAAACTATAACGAAGTCTCCTATAGCGATTATGGCACTGTAGGGGATTAGGAGATCATTAGAGCTTGTTCTTTCCAGGTTTAGGTTTTTTGTGTAGGGGGTTGAATCCTTTACGACTATGTTGATGAGTTCTCCGGACTTTGTTTCAAAAAGAATGTCTCTTACAAAACCGAGCCTTTTTCCTTCTTTTGTAACTATCATTTTGCCCAAAAGAGAGCCGAATGGGTTTTTACTTGCTGTTTGCATACTTTGTTTACAAGTAATTTGTTTATAAATTTTTCTGTAAAATTAAATAGATTTGGCAGAATATAATAGGAAGGAAAAACTAAGAGAAATTAAGTAAAAAGGTCCTAAATTATCAAGAAAAGAGAAGAAGACACACACCCCTTTGTTTCTTATAGAAATATTTAAAAAGAAAATTTTAACTTTTATATATATATTATTATTTTAAAAAAATTTATATTATATATTATATAGGTTTATTAAAATTTAATAATTTATTGTTAAGATTTAATCATTTGTTATTAGAATTTTCTCGTTTATTGTTAAGATTTAATCATTTGTTATTAGAATTTCCTTGTTTATGATTATAACTTCAAGTTAGTTTAATACAAGATTAATATTAAATTTGGTTATTTAATATAAAAATTCTGAAAGATTCAGGAAAATTTAAAAGAAATCATAAGAATTAAAAGAATTCATAAGAAATCAAAAAATTCATAAGAATTCATGATTTATATTTAAAACAAAATTAATTTCACAAATTATGTCTTTCCACATGAAATTAAGGTGTTTTTCTTTTTCAGTAGTCATAATTGTTTATATAATAACTTTTGTTTTTTCCGAATGTTCTTCAGTTTACACTTTGTGTTTCCACGGGAAATGATAGTGTGGGGGAATAGGAGGAAATTATATGTTTTGTATGATATAAACGTTTAAATAAAATCATTTCAAAAAAAATATACGAAATAAAATGGTGCAGAAAGAAATAGAGGGAATATTTGATTCTTTTGATAATAGAAGTATATTCAGAGACAAGTCAATGCTCCAATCAAATTACAAACCAGAACAAATTCTTCACAGAGAAGAACAAATAAAACAAATCGCTTCTATACTTGCACCTGTATTGCGGGGCGAGAAGCCGAGCAATCTCTTTTTATATGGAAAAACAGGAACAGGAAAAACATTATCTGTGAATTATGTGAGTGGGGAGATTCAAAAAAGACAACAAAAAGATAACAAAGTAAAGATAAGAATTGAGTATCTTAATTGCAAGCTAAAAAAAGTATCAGATACTGAATATAGGATTCTTGCGGAACTCATAAAGAAATTAGGAGGGGAAGTGCCTCAAACAGGTCTTCCAACCCAAGCAGTATATTCAAAATTCATTGATATTATTGATTCAGAAAAACAACTAATTGTTCTTGTTCTCGATGAAATAGATCAGGCAGTAAAAAAAATTTCAAGTGATTTTCTTTATAATTTAACAAGATTAAATGCAGATTTAGAGAAAACCCAGATATGTATTGTTGGGATAAGCAATAATCTAACGTTTTTAGATGAATTAGACCCGAGAGTAAGAAGTTCTCTCTCTGAAGAGGAAGTTGTCTTTCCCCCTTACAACGCACTTCAACTTCAAGATATTCTTATGAAGAGGGCGGAGAAAAGCTTTAAGGAAAATTCTGTTGGAGAAGGGGTGATTCAGAAATGTGCTGCATTTGCGGCAAGGGAGCATGGAGATGCAAGAAGGGCACTTGACTTGCTCAGGATTGCGGGGGAGCTTGGAGAAAGGGACGGCTCAAAGAAGATTCTTCTGAAACATATTGATGAAGCAAACAATAAAATTGAAAGAGACAAAATACTTGATGTTATAACTTCCGAACCAAAACAATTCCAAATTGTTCTTTATTCAATAATTCAACTATCTGAAAAAAACAAAGACAAACCTATATTCACAGGAGATGTTTACAACCTATACCATGATCTTTGCGGAAGGGCGAAAACAGAAGTGTTAACTCAAAGACGTGTTTCAGATATAATTCAGGAGTTTGACATGCTTGGAATAATAAATGTCAAGGTCATTTCAAAAGGAAGGGGTGGAAGAATGAGGGAAATCAAACTCGCCATATCAAACAACATCTTGAGAAAAGCAAAGGAAATTGTGAAGGAATCATTAGGGTATTAAAAATTGGGGCATTGGAAAATAATTGCAAATGGAACCGAAAGAAATTTTAAAATTCTGTCTTGAACAGGGACTTCTTGTTGACAAGGATGTTCTTGGATTGTTTAGCGAAAGCAGTGATACAGATTCTGTAAAACTTATTATAGAGAGAATAAAGAATCAGACACAGCAGAAAATAATTACAAAGGAACTTTTCATAAAAAACAGCGAGAAGGTTCAACAAGTTTTTTCTTCTTTACCGAAAGAACACCAGAAGAATCTTAATCTTCAAAGCTTAAAGGTAAAACTTGGACTCAGTATTGAAATCTCAAAAGAAGTTGTTTCTTCCAAACCCTTAGAACAGGCTGAAAAGGAATTTTTGATTTTAAATGATGAACCAAAAGTAAAGGTTGTTTCAGTAAGTCCGACCCAGACTGCGAAGATAGGAGTTGAGGAATTTGTAAAACACTTCCGAAATAGGTATACTGATTTGAAAAATATAATTCAAGAAAGGCCCGAGCTGAAAAACCTAACATCAATAAATAAAATCTACGGGGAAAGGCAGGGTGTTTCAATAATAGGGATGGTTGCGGATAAAAGAGTTACAAAAAATAAGAATCTAATTTTAGAAGTGGAAGATCTTACGGGAAGGATAAAAGTGCTGATAAATTACAACAAGAAAGAGCTTTATGAAAAAGCAGAGGAAATCTGTATGGATTCTGTCATTGGGTTTAGCGGCTCGGGAAACAATGAAATACTTTTCGCAAACAGTATTGTTTTTCCAGATACTGTACTTGCAGAGAAAAAAAACTCACCTGTTGAAGAGTATGCTGTTTTCATTAGCGATCTTCAATATGGGAGCAAGAGATTCTTCATTCGGAGCTTTGAAAAGTTCATAGATTATCTTAATGGAAAAGTTCCAAATACTCCCGAATCGTTGAAAATAAAATATTTAATTATAGGGGGAGATCTTATTACAGGTGTTGGAAATTATCCAGGACAGGAAAAGGATCTAGAGATTGTTGATCTTGAGGAACAGAACATAAAAATCGCAGGGCTTCTCAAACAAATCCGGAAGGATATTAAAATAATTATTGGGCCGGGCAACCACGAAGGAGTCAGATTGATGGAGCCGCAGCCAATTTTCGATGAAAAATATGCGTGGCCCCTATACGAGATGGATAATGTTATTCTTATTGAAAACCCATGTGTTGTGAACATTGGTGCTAAACGAAACTTCTCTGGATTCAATATTCTTTATTACCATGGATTTTCCTACAGGTACTATGCAAACAATGTTTCCCGGCTTTTGAAATCAAAGGCAATGAACTCTCCAGAAGAAATTATAAAATATCTTCTCAGAAACAGGCACCTTGCTCCAACACACAATTCTGTCCAAAGTTTTCCACACGACAAAGATGTGCATCTAATAAGAACTGCACCAGATATTGTTTTCTCCGGACACATTCACAAAAGTGCTGTTTCATATTATAATAATATCTTGATAATTTGCGGCTCTTCGTGGGAAGGTAAAACTCCCTATCAAGAAAAATTTGGAAATACCCAAGATTTTTGTAAAGTTCCTCTATTAAATTTAAAGACAAGGGCAATTAAAATTTTGGATTTTGAATAAAATGGAAAATAAAAGAAAAATAGCAACAGATATTGACGAAGTTCTAATAGATTTTGGAACTCCAATAAGAGAATATTACAATAAAAGATTTGGAACAAACTTAACGCATGGAGATTATAGATATTATGATCTTGATAGGGTTTGGGGAACAACAAAGCAAAGGGCAACTGAAATTGTTTTAGATTTTTACAAAACCGAAGAGTTTACAAATATGCTTCCTACTCTTGGAGCCCAAGAAGTGATTAGAAAATTGTCCGAAAAATATGAATTAAGGGCAATAAATTCCAGACCACATGAATTAGAAAGAGATACTTTAATTAGTCTTCACAGATATTTTGGAAATACATTTACTGAAGTTTTTCATAATGGACAACATGGACTTCACTCTTTTGGATTGGATAAATCTGGTTATTGTTTACAAAATGGAATTTTTGTAATTTTAGAGGATAATTTGGATATTGCAAGAAAATGTGCTGAAAAAGGAATAGAAGTAATTCTCTTTGATAAATTATGGAATGAAAGTTTACCAATTCCTGGAATAACGAGAGTTGGAATAAATAATAATCCCTGGCAAGATGTCTTGGAAATTTTAAAATAAAATGAACACACAACAATATTTCAAGGACATAGAGAAAGGAACAAAGGCAGTTTATGAACTGGCGGAGAAGGCGAGAGCAAAGGGAATTGACCCCTCAGATAAAGTTGAGATTCCTCTTGCTATGACGATGGCAGAAAAAGTTGTTGCATTGATTTCAACATTATATCCCCAAATGGAAAATGCGGGTATAGATAAAAGAATTCTTGAACTGGAAAAAGAATATGGAAAACTTGATACTGCTGTTGTTTTCAAGATTGCAGAAGAAATTGCAAAGCAGAAATACTGCAAGTTTGAATCCCTTTTGCAGGCTGTTGATGCGGGAATAAGAATTGGATTTGCTTACACCACTCTTGGTGTTGTTTCAAGTCCTATAGAAGGATTTACAGAACTGAAACTGGCAAAAAACAAGAAAGGAGAAGATTATTTTGTTGCATATTTTTCAGGGCCCATAAGAAGTGCGGGAACTACTGCCTCCTGTGTTGTACTTATGCTTATAGATTATCTAAGAGAAATGTTTGGATATGCAATGTATGATCCCACAGAGGATGAAATAAAGAGGACCTATATTGAGTTATTGGATTATCATGAAAGAATAACCAATCTTCAGTATATGCCCACAGAAGAAGAAGCAAACTTCCTTGCAAAAAATCTTCCCTTTCAGGTCAATGGAGAAGCCTCGGAAACATTTGAAGTTTCAAATTACAAAAATCTGGAAAGAATAGAAACAAATTATCTTAGGGGTGGTATGTGTCTTATTATGGGGGAAGGACTTGCACAGAAGGCAAAGAAAGCATTCAGATTGCTTAAGGGTTTGAAATCAAAAGGATTCAAGTCAAGTGGATTTGATTTTCTTGAAAAATATATTGAACTTCATGAGAAAAGGGAAGTTGGAAAAGCAGATGAATCTCCAACATACATAAAAGACCTTGTTGCAGGCAGACCAGTATTTGGACATCCTTCAAGATCCGGAGGATTTAGATTTAGGTATGGGAGGGGGAGAGTTTCTGGATTTAGTGCATTTTCTTTGCATCCTGCAACAATGGCGGTTACAGATGATTTTATTGCAACCGGAACACAGTTGAAAATTGAGAAACCTACAAAAGGAGGAGTTGCAACAGTTTGCGATACTATTGAAGGGCCGAT
>JBBDYV010000006.1:0-1448 GCA_040900515.1 Candidatus Pacearchaeota archaeon
ACTGCCAAGCAACGAAGTTTTTCCCGAGCTTCTTGTTCCTGCAACAAGCATAGTTCTTGAGCCGTCAATCATAAAACTCAAAAGTCCTGCAGCAAAAGGATTCAACATCTTATTCTGAACAAACAAAGGCAAGGTCCATGGTTCTTCCCTGTGCCTTCTTATAGAATACGCAAGTCCATCGGGGGATAGTGGCCTCTGCACAATCGCTATTCTCGCCCTTATCTTTCCAATTTCAAGCTGTGTATCAAGAATAGGATTTGCTTCATCCAATGGCCTTCCGGAAATAAGCCTAAATTTTGCAGCCCATGAATCAATGTCTTCCTGGCTTGGAAGAATATTTGAAAGACATTCATCATGTTCCTGATGCCTTACAAAAATAGGAGTCAAAGGAATAGGGGCATTAAGAGAAATGTCCTGAATTTTCTTGTCCTGAAGAAGAACTTCAACAAGTCCGAATCCTATCGTATGCCTTACAAGTATAGTTGCGAGCTTGTTTATGTCTGAAAATGAAAGCTGAACTTTTTTCGTTTGGCTCAAATCCCGTATCAAATCCCTCGAGATGTTAAAGAAAACCTGCCTTGTCCTTTCAGTATCAACAAACTCTTCTGCCTTTGGCTGGTGTTCTATCAAAACTCCACGAGCAAGATTCAAAAGATTTCCATGATCTTCCGTCAGGGTATTTTCAGGGGGAATCAGATGATAAATTAATTTGGATTCATTTTTCTTTTTCAAAATTGTTACGAGAGATTTGTCGTATTCATCCCCTGAAATTTCATACTGGTCGATAATCTCAGCATCCTCCGGTAAATCAGAAACCAGTCTTGTGAAAGTAAAATTTGGTATTATGTCTGACTTGAATATCTTACTGTAAATGTTTCTGCTCCCGAACTGGTAACTGTCCATATAGTTGGAAGCAACCTGTATAATTTTGGTTTTTTCAAGAAGTCCCATTATTTTTTCAAGTAGCCGAACATAGTTCAGCTGGTCTGTTCTCTGTCTTTCATTTCTCTTTTCAAGGGCAATCTTTGCCTCTATATTCAGCCTGTTTAAATCAGAGTAAGCCGCAACAGGATCCTGTCTCAAGAAAAAAAGAAAGGAAAAAATCTCATTGTATCTTTTTGAAAAGAACTGTTCATATCCCTGTATAATAAGTTTTTCTTGAGTAAGAACTTTTTCCTGTCTAAGAAGATAAACATAAATCTGTGCTATTTCCAAAAGCATTTCCGTTTCCTTAAAATCATAATTATAATTTTTCTGCTGTACAAAAACAATTCTTGAAACCTGGGGATTTTCTATAAGCGAGTCAATTGTCTTCTCCATAACTTCCGGAGAATCTTCTAGACTGGGAACATAAGGAGCTCCTATATAATTCACATAAAGAATGTCTTCTCCCCCTTCTCTTCTCACCTCATAGGCATACAAAGGCGTACCTTCTTTAAAATTCATTT
>JBBDYV010000007.1:0-9513 GCA_040900515.1 Candidatus Pacearchaeota archaeon
CCAATTATTTTTGGAAAAGATATAAAAGAGGGAAAAAATAATATGAAATTAAATGAAGGGAAAAGGTAGTGTAGGAAAACCGTAGGTGTTCAAATATGGAAGTATGCACAATAGGCGGATTTGAGGAAGTAGGAAAGAACATGACTGCAGTCAAAATCGGAGATGATGTTTTCATCTTTGATGCAGGAATTTACCTTCCTCCAGTCATTGAGATACAGGAAACAGATCCAAAAAATCAGAGCAAACTCTACAATGAAAATAATCTTAGAAGAATAGGTGCTTTGCCTGACGATCTTGTTCTTGACAAAATGGGATGGAGAGATAAAGTTAGGGCAGTAGTTGTTGGCCATGCTCACCTCGACCACGTCGGAGGATTGCCTTACATAGCTCACCGTTATCCCCAGGCCCCTATAGTTGCAACTCCTTTCACAATGGCACTTTACAATGTTCTTCTTGAGGATGACAGAAACTCAACCAAACCAAAAAACAAGCAGATTACCCTTAAGGGAAATTCCTCTACAAAAATAAAAGGAAAAAGTCAGGAATACACTTTGGAATTTGTTCACGTAACCCACTCAACAATCCAATGTGTTCTCTGTGCTTTGCATACAAATGAAGGAATATTTTTTTATGCCCTCGACTTCAAATTTGATAATTATCCTGTGATGGGGGAAAGAACAAATTACAAGAGATTAAGGGAATTGGGAAGCAAGGGAGTTAAGGCTCTTGTCATGGAAGCCCTTTATTCTGGAGTTGAAAGGAGAACCCCAAGCGAAAGAATAGCAAGAAATATGGTTGAGGATGCATTTTCAAGAATAAGAAGCACAAAGTCGGCAATATTTGTCACAACGTTTTCTTCTCATATCTCAAGGCTGAAAAGCATTGTTGATTTCGGAAAAAGAACAAACAGAAGAATTGTTTTCCTTGGTAGAAGTCTTAACAAATATATGATGTGTGCAATAAAAGTTGGGGAATGTCCGTTCCAGAAAGAAGTGGAGATGATTAAATACAGAAACCAGGTTGACAGCTTCCTTAAAAAACTGGAACATGAGCGAGGCCGTTATTTGGTTGTATGTACGGGACATCAGGCAGAACCCGGCTCCATTCTCGATAGGATTGTTAATGATGAAACTCCCTTTAAATTCAAGCCAGATGACAATGTTTTATTTTCATCTAGCGTTATTCCCGTTCCCGTAAACATTCACGCAAGGGATAAAATGGACAAGAAACTCATGAGAAAAGGAGTTAGAATCCAGACAGATGTCCATGTTTCAGGACACGCAGGCAGGGAAGATTTGAGAGATATGATAGAAATGTTAAAGCCAAAGCACGTTGTTCCTGCCCATGGAACTCTTCAGCAGGAAACTCCATTAGTTGAGCTTGCAAAAGAAATCGGATACAAATTCGGGGAAACAGTCCATCTTTCTTCCAACGGAAAAGTTCTGAAGTTCTGAGTTTTCACAAATCTTATAAATAACTCCTTTTCTATGTTTTTATGGATAATCTTGAGAAAAAGACAACAGAACAACAATCTTTCTTTAGGCATGCTTACAATTTCAGCAAGAGATATATAGATTATAGGATAGGAATTGTAGGAGCAGGAATAATGGGAGGGATTGTCTTTGGAATTAATTATTATGACACTAATGAATTGTTAGGTTCAACAACCGCTGCCTTAAAACAAGGGGGATATACTTTATTATTTGGGGGAGCAATTATGGGGGGTTGTAAATATTTTGCAACAAAAATTAATAATAAAACAAAGGCACTGGCAGCTTCAGTAATAATACCTTCTTTAATATCAATATCGTTAACATCGCGATTAAGAGAAGTTTTTTCTTCCTCGTGGAGCGAAGCGGAACAGAGCTGAAGAAAAAATTTGGGAAATTTCTGCAAGAAATTTCTTTTTAATCGCTGTTATGTCTTCCGAGGGCAAAGCCCGAGAGTCTGCAAGGCGTGACAAGAAATTCTGAAAGAATTTCGCAGAGTTAAAATCACTTTTCTGGGTGGGCAATTTATCTGACGCGCGCGTTTTTCAAAAAGAACAAGGAGATACGTTATCTAATTCATAAACATAATCAAAATTTTTATCAAAAGAGTTGTCTTCATTAGAAACTACTTGCTTCACTTCATTGTTAAAAAATTCTCCACTTTTAGGTTTTAATAGAATAGAAAACATTTTTTCTTTTAGTCTTTGATAAATTAAAAAACCTGCTGGGACAATCTCTAAATTTCCCATTTCTATCTTATTTTTTGAAGCGTGAATGTTCCCAAGAATTACAAATGTTCTTTTATCATCAATTAATTTCAAAATATTATCTGCAATTTCTCTTTCCATTTCTTCTTGATTTTTTATTGAATTTGGAGCAATAAAAAACATATTTATATTTTGAGGCATTTCTTTAATTAATTTTATATACTCTCCGCTAATCAATCCGCCTGTGCCAATTTCCTTAGAAGATGAAAGAATTTTATCGGGTTCTAAATTTTGAAATTCATCAGATATTTCTAAACCTAAATTAAAATCTTCCTTTTTTGCTAAGTCACTAAATAAATTTAAAAGCAATTCTGGAATTTCTTTTGTTCCATGAGTTTCTCCGAATAAAACTAATTTTTTATTCTTTATTTTTGATATTATCTCTTGCATCATCTTATTCGATTAAGTTCTCCGCTACTTCTTTAGTTAAATTATATCCAGATTGTTCTTCAAGCCATAACCATTGCCCATTTGGATTTAATTCTAAGAAGAAATACTTGCCTCCTTTTGAATAAATGAAATCAAATGCTCCAAAATGTAACCCATAATGTGCAAGCATACTTAAGCAAAAACTCCCCACATTTTTAGGAAGTTCTATATGATTGTATTTAACATTTTCTAAATCATACCTTCTATAATCAATTTTAGACATTTCCGAATCTTGCGAATGTATTGCAATTCCAGTTGCAGTTTTATCTGTTGCAACTACCCTAATTTCAAATTCTTTATCAATATATTCTTGAAATAATGAAGGGTGGCCAGAAACCAATGACGCGTTTCTCATTTGTTCTTCAGTTACTTTATTAGTATACACGACTTTGTTCCCTTCGGGTGTTCTAATAACAGCTCCTTTTTGTAATTTAAAACAAATATTTCCATTATGTTTCTCATAAAAATTCTTTAGATTAGAAGGGTCGTTAGTTACTATCGTGTCTGGGACATACATCTCGCTTTCTAAAGCAAATTTAATTTGATCTAATTTACTATTTGCATAAAAATGGTTTTGGGGGCGATTTACTACTTTCCCTTTATGAGCCATTAATAGACCATCCCATGTTTTCTCACATTCATCAGTAACTAAATCTTGTAAATCTTTAGGCATTCCTTTGTTCCTATCTGGAATCATAATTCTTCTATTCCAAATATTCCAAGAAGGAGTCAATTCTATAATTCTATTTTCATCGCCAAGCGTATAAATCGAATCTTCAGAAGAAAAATTTATTTTATAATCTCTTAATAAATTTTCAGTAACAACGATAAAATTCTCTACTTCTCTTTTGTTCAAATAATCCCTAACAGACGAAGCGTGAGAATCATCTAAATGAGTAAGAATTAATACTTTCTTTTCCATTTTATTAAAAGCTGAAAAATCTACCAATCATCTACGGTTGGAATGCCCCGCCATGTACAAATAGTAACTGAAAACCCTGCCTGTACTTCTACTGGTTTTTCAAGATACATCTCTGCAAAAGTAGAGTAACCTGTATCTTTCGGAGCACCTTCGCTCGAATACTCTCTGCTTCCTAAATACCTGTTTCCTTTAGACATACTCGCAGAACCACTTTTTTCAGCAATTCTTTCTAAAACTTCTACCATAAATTTTTAGTAAGATTAAAACTATTTAAACTTTATTGTGCTGTAGTTTATATCGTCGGTTTTAGCGCGCGTCCTATTGGGTGGGAAGAAAAGTGATTTTAATTAGACATAACATATGGAATTCATAATGTGAAGGGTACACCAAAACCAATTGAATCGACAATACCTACAATTCTAACTGTAATCCCTGCAACTGCAATCTGGGGCATAGAAAAAGAAAACAGTTAGATTTTATCGCCTAATAATTTTTAAACCAAATTCTCCTTAATTTATCATGGTTCGTGACGATATTGTTGGTATCTTAAAAACAGCTCTTCAAAGAGGAAAAAATCTGCAACAAACTGTTCAAAGCCTTATTAATTCTGGATATGCAAAAAACGAAATAGATGAAGCAATTCAAGCATTGCAAGGAACTGGTTTCCAGGCTCCATCCAAACCTCCAGTAATACAAAAAATAACCGTGCCTGCAAGAGAAGCAAAAATTCCTGCATCTCCAGGCCAGACAACGCAAGTGGTTTCATCTTATGCTTATCCTTCACAGCCTCAGCCCCAAATTTACCAGCCCACTCCTCCTCAGTTTTATCAACCTCAGCCTCAGACACAGTTTGCCCAGCCTCCTGTTTCTCAACAATTCTATCCACAAATGCCTTACCAGCAGACAATGCAGAATGTTTCCGCTTATGAATCAAAACCTGCTGACAGATTGGGAAAGATGATTACAGTTATTATGGTTGCAATGCTAATCGCACTCGTTGGAATTCTCATAGTTGTGTTTATGTTCAGGGAAGAACTTTCCAATTTCATCAACAACTTGTGATGGACTGAGTAAGATAGAAGCAAATAGCAAATGTAGTACATAACCGTAAGATTTAAATAAGTGTAGTACATAACTTATCTATGGCATCAGTTAAAAGAATAAAAGTAAAAAATAAAGAATACTGGATTTTGATTCACTCAGTTAGAAAAGGAAATAAAATCATCCAGAAAAAAAAATATATTGGAAAAATTCTTCCTCCAAAAAAAAGGCTTGAACAAGTTAAAAAAGAATTTTTACGAGAAATATTTGATGGCAAGCATTACATGTTTTTTTCAAAAAAAGATGTTGAGGAAATTGAATGGAGAAAAACCCAATATAAAAAAGAATTAAAAAAACTTGGCGAAACAGAAAAAAATGATAAACTGAAGGAATTTATTATAAGATATACCTATGATAGCAGTAAGCTTGCAGGTGTTGATGTAACCTTAAGACAAACATTTCTTATTCTTAGAGAAGGAATAATTCCAAAAGATTTCAAAACCCTAAGGGTAGCCAAGGAATTGGAAAATCATGAAAAAGGATTTATTGCCATCACAAAATATAAGGGAAAATTTAGCCTGAAATTTATTAAAAAATTACACAAAATACTTTTCTCAGGAATTGATGAGGATATTGCAGGTAAATTAAGAAATGAGTTAAAAAGAGATATAAAGATAGCCGGAACCACTTATATACCCCCTAAATGGAGAGATTTGGAAAAAGAACTAAGTAATTTTTTTAGATGGTATAAAGCAGAAAATAGAAAATTGCATCCTCTGGAACTTGCATCACTTATCCATTTAAAGATAGTCTCTATACAACCATTTATTGACGGGAACAGCAGATTATCAAGACTGCTGATGAATTGGGTGCTGTGGAAAAAAGGATACCCTCTAATAAATATTCCTATTGAAGACTTAGAAAATTATTATGATGTTTTGGACAAATATCAGATAGAAAAACAGGAAAAGCCATTTATTGAATATATTAAAATAAAGTATATGAATGAAAATGCCTGAAAATACAATATACAAACCAGCAGAAGATTCGTTTCTATTATCCGGAGTGTTAACAAAGATTCTTCCCTCCTTCTTGTTAAAAAATAAAAATCTCAAATTTTTAGAGATTGGATGCGGAAGTGGAATTCAGCTTGAAACAGCTCTGAAGTCAGGGGTAAAAAAAGAGAACATTTTTGGGGTTGATATTAATACAAGGGCAGTTGAACATTGTAAAAAATTGGGTTTTAATGTTATTAAGTCAAATTTGTTTTTATCATTTAAAGGAAAGGTAGTGTCAGGAAAACCTTGGTTTTCCCACAAATTTGATGTTATCATTTTTAATCCCCCTTATCTCCCTAATGATTCAAGGGAACCAAGAAGCTCAAAAATGGCAACAACGGGCGGGAAAAAAGGAGGAGAACTTATCAATAAATTTCTAAAACAAGTAAAAAATTATTTAGCAGACAAAGGCAAAATAATATTATTAACAAGCAGTTTAACGGGAGATGTTAAATTTAAAGGTTATAATAAAAAACTGCTTGCAGAAGACAAATTATTTTTCGAAAGATTATATATATGGGAGTTCTCACCTTCAGGATAATAATCCTTATATAATCCTTATTCTCGGTATAAAAATGGTGGTAAAATATGGTTAATTTTGCACACATTTCTGATGTTCATCTTGGAGGCTGGAAGCAGCAGCCGATGCAGGAGCTGAACTTCCTGGCTTTCAGAAAAGCAATTGATATTTCAATAGCAAGGAAAGTTGAATTTGTTCTTATATCAGGAGACCTTTTTGACTCTGCCTATCCACCTATAGAAATCCTTAAGGAAACATTTGCAGAATTCAGAAAGCTCAAGGATGCAAAAATTCCCTGCTTTCTTATAGCTGGTTCCCACGATTATTCCGTTTCAGGAAAAACCTTCCTTGATGTTCTTGAAAAGGCAGGATTTTGCAAGAACGTAACAGACTTTGAGGAAAAAGATGGCTGGCTTATTCTAAATCCCACAATCTACAAAGGAATTGCAATATACGGCTATCCTGGGAAAAAAGTAGGATTGGAAATACAGGATTTGCGTCGGGCAAAATTTAATGATTCTCCCGGAATGTTCAAGATTTTCATGCTCCATACCACAATAGACAAGGCAAAAGGAAATCTACCAATAGACGCTCTTGAAACAGATAATCTTCCAAAAGCAGATTATTATGCTTGTGGACATCTTCATGTTGAATTCCAATATGAGAATTTTATATATGCCGGTCCAACTTTTCCAAATAGTTTCCAGGAGCTTGAAGATTTGGGGCAAGGAAGATTCTACATTGCCAGCACTGAAAACCCAAAAAACCCCGAAAAAATAGAACTTAAAATTAAAGATGTTGTTTCCTTAAATTTGCATATAAGAAATTCCCTCGCTGCAACAAGCCAAATAATTTCAGAGCTTGAAAAAAGAGACATTCAGGACAAGATAGTTCTTCTAAGGCTTTACGGAACTCTTGAAACAGGGGATAATTCAGACATAAAATTCGAACAGATAGAGGAATATGCAAGAAACAAAAAGGCATATTTCATGCTGAAAAATATGCATGACTTGAAAACAAAAGAGCTTGACATAAAGACTGAAATAACCGACCCTGAAAATATAGAGGAGGAAGCAATAAAAGTTTATTCCAATGATAACCCTTCTGACTTCAATTTGTTTATTCCTCAGCTCATACACAGCCTTAACATAGACAAGCAGGATGGCGAAACAACTGAAAGCTTCACAAACAGAATACTTGATGAAACAAGAAAGATTTTGAAATATTAAAATGATAATAAAAAGAATCGTTCTCAACAACATAAGAAGCTATGAAAAAGAAGAAATCGTTTTCAAAAGCGGTTCAACTCTTTTGTCAGGAGATATTGGTTCTGGGAAGACTTCCGTTTTGCTTGCAGTCGAGTTTGCCTTGTTTGGTTTGCAACCTGGACAGAGAGGGGGTGCTATATTAAGAAATGGGACAAACGAAGGAAGTGTTCTTCTTGAAATTGACATTGACGGCCAGGACATAATAATAGAAAGAACTCTTAAACGCGGCAGCAAGACAATAACTCAAGATTACTGTGCAATAACCATCGAGGGAGTCACAAAAGAAATAGCAGTTACAGAACTTAAAGACAAGGTTCTTGAAATACTCAACTATCCAAAAGAATTTCAGAAAAAGCAAAATCTTCTTTACAAGTTTACTGTTTACACCCCCCAGGAAGAGATGAAGGCAATAATTATGGAGGATCCTGATACAAGAATAAACACACTCAGACATGTTTTCGGAGTTGATAAGTACAAAAAAATTCTGGAGAATGTTGCGATTTTGGCTACAAAGATAAGAGAAGAAAAAAGACTTAGGGAAGGACAAACTTCAAGTCTTGAGAATGACAAGATTTTTTTGATTTCAAAGGAAGAGGACCTTGAATCAAAACATCACAATCTTTCTTCTGTTGAAAAAGAACTTTTTTTAAAGCAGGAAAAAAGGAAAAAAATCCAGGAAGAAAAAGAAGAAATATCAAAGAAAAAAGATGAAAAAACAAAACTTCATCAGGAAATAGAAAAAACAAAACTCGTGATTTTGAACAAAAAAGAAACCACCTCCTCAAATTCCAAAACAATGGATGAATTGAAATCACAAATAAGAGAACTTGCAAAACTGAAGGTTGAAGAATCAGATACTGTAAAAATAAAAACGGAACTGGAAGTAAAAAAACAGGAAAAAAAGAAAACGGATGAAAAGAGGCTTGAAGTCAGCTCAGAAATTGCTTCGATAAACTCAAAAAATGATGAGAACAAAAGAATAGAGGAAAATCTTTCCCATCTTGACATTTGTCCAACCTGCCTACAGGAAGTTGATCCTAATTACAAAGCAAATGTTCTTTTGAAAATAAATTCAAGCAAAACTGAAAGCAGCAAAAGACTCAAGGAACTTACAGAGGAAAAAAGGAAACTGTTGGAAATGTCAAATCTTCTTGATGATGAAATATCTGGTCTTGATAAAAGGCAGCAGGAGTTGAATATCATGAAAATCAAGGTCCAGGGAATTGATGAGAAAAACAAAAGACTCATGGAAATTGAAAAATCAAATGCTCTTTTGTATAAGGATATAGAAATTCTCAATCAGCATCTGGAAAGCCTTAACGAAAGCATCTTTGACCTTAAGAAATACGACATAATTTTTGAGCAGAAACAGAAGGAGTTCGATGAAAGCATGAAAGAGGAAAGGGCAGCGGAGATAAAAGTTGCAGAGCTAAAAAAAGAAATTGAAATGTTTTCCAAGCAAATAGATGAGCTCAAGGAAAGAATAAAGAAAACAGAAGAGATAAAGGCAAGGCTTGATTACATGAGCGAAGTTGAATCCTGGCTTTCAAAGAAATTCGTTCCTGTCGTGTCTTTCATAGAGAGAAATGTCATGTTAACTCTTAAGTCAGAATTCTCCAATCTTTTTGCAGAATGGTTTTACATACTTGTTTCAGATAACTTTTCAGTAAGACTTAACGATGATTTCACTCCTATAATTGAACAGCATGATTATGAGCTTGATTACCAATATCTTTCAGGCGGTGAAAGAACTGCAATTGCTCTCGCATACA
This sequence comes from Candidatus Pacearchaeota archaeon, assembly GCA_040900515.1. GTDB lineage: Archaea > Nanobdellota > Nanobdellia > Pacearchaeales > GW2011-AR1 > JAGVNG01. Next base: position 9,268 of record JBBDYV010000007.1, read on the forward strand.
GACTTTCCCTTAACCAAGTAATAAACTCAATGCTCAGCAGGATAAAGACGCGCGACCTTGTTATATTAGACGAACCAACGGACGGATTCAGCGAACAGCAACTTGACAAGATGCGAGATGTTTTGAATCAATTAAAAGTAAAACAGCTGATAATTGTAAGTCACGAACAAAAAATAGAAGGCTTTGTACAGAATGTCATCCGCTTCAGAAAAGAAAAAGGCATCTCAATGAAAGAAGAAGTTTGAT
>JBBDYV010000008.1:0-1431 GCA_040900515.1 Candidatus Pacearchaeota archaeon
AATTATGCTGAACTTAGTCTGAAATTAGGGCTGGAAGTACACCAGCAATTAGATTCTAATAGAAAATTATTTTGTAACTGCCCCTCTATTCTTAGAAGCGATGACCCTGACATAGTAATCAAAAGGAAACTTCATGCTGTCGCGGGAGAAAGTGGAGAAGTTGATATCGCTGTAAGACATGAAATAGAACAAGAAAAAGAATTCATTTATCAAGGATACTCTAATACCAATTGTCTTTTAGAATATGACGAATCTCCACCTTATTTTATTGATTTGATATCTTTGAAAACAGCATTACAAATTGCTCTTCTTTTGAACTGCAAAATATTTCCAATAACACAAATAATGAGGAAAACAGTTCTTGATGGCTCGAATACATCCGGGTTTCAAAGAACAGTGCTGATTGCGCGTGATGGCTGGATAGAAACTAATTATGGAAGAGTTGGCATTGATACTGTTTGCTTGGAGGAAGACTCTGCAAGAATAATTGACAGAGAAGGAAAAATTGCTATATATCGATTAGACCGACTTGGAATTCCTTTGGTTGAAATTGCAACTGCTCCGGATATTAAAAATCCAGGACAAGCAAAGGAAACTGCGTTGCTTATTGGAGATATTTTGAGAAGCTGCAAAGTGAAAAGAGGAATTGGAACAATAAGACAGGATGTGAATCTTTCTATTAAAGACGGAAAGAGAATTGAGCTTAAAGGTTTTCAAGACATAAGAAATATAGAAACTGCGATTGCAAAGGAAACTGAAAGACAGATTGAACTTGTCGCAAAAAATGAAAGTGTTTCGGAGGTTAGAAATGTTTTGCCTGATGGAACCAGTAAATTTTTGAGGCCAATGCCTGGAGCAGCAAGAATGTACCCTGAAACTGACTTGCCACTACTGAAAATATCCCATGATTTAGTAAATGAGGCAAAGAAAAAACTGCCTCAGTTAAGAACAGAGGCGGAGAAAGATTTCAAGAAATATGGATTGAATGAGGAAATGATAAAATTGCTTTTCAAATACAACAAAATGGATGAGTTCAGGGAGTTGTTAAATGTGTTCAACAACCCACAACTTGTTGCAAAAATTTTATTGATTTATCCCAAAGAAATTGCTACAAAAAATAATTTGAAACTGGAATTTATAAGAGAGAAACTGTCTGCAGATGTTTTGCAGGACCTGCTGGAAAAAGTGAAAAAAGGAAAGATTAATGAGAATGAAGTAAAAAATCTCATGAACAAAATAATTTTAGGTGATGACATCTCTAAGGTTTTAACTTCTACTGAAAAAATAGATATGGACAAAATTGAAGACAAAATAAGAAAGCTTGTAAAGGACAATCCCGGACTTTCTGGACATGCTTATATGGGGATTGTGATGAAAGAGTTCAAAGGAAGTGTTTCTGGGAAAGATGTTATGGAAATAATTAAAAGGTAT
>JBBDYV010000009.1:0-1408 GCA_040900515.1 Candidatus Pacearchaeota archaeon
CTGCAGCTATTCCAAATGAACAGGGAGTTCAGGTAGATAACCTGGGGTCAGCACTTTACATTTCCCCAAAGGTTTCCAAAACACTATTTGCGCAGCTCTATCTTATGGATGATCCTTTCAATAATTATCCAACAATAAATGAAGCACATGTCCAAGATGATTCTCTTGTTGGTCTTTTGAAGCAACAAGCAGCAGGAGATGATTTTGTTTATTATGGGGGGTTGAGAGGCCCAATAAAGATATGGAAAGTTGATTATCCTGAGAATGTAATAACAAGAGATGAATTTTTAATAAGGCCAACAGGGTGGGATTCTTTAAATGGACCGTGGGCATTATTAGATAATATAAAGTTTACATCCTAATTTTCTTAAAGTTATCCAATTGCATAAATATTATAAATCAAATTTTTTGTCTTATTTTTGTTTAATATGGATAAGAAAAGAAAGATAGCTTTTCAGAGAATGGTTGATAGTGATATAGGGAAACCTTTTTATCTGCCTTTTTTGATGATAAGAAAGATAGACAAAAGGAAATTTCCAAAAAAAATTAATAAGGTTGCTATATTCAGATTGAGTTCAATAGGAGATTCAATACTTCTTTTGCCAGCAATCAAGAATTTGAAGGAGAAAACAGGAGCAAGAGTAACTGTTATATGTGCAAACGAGAATTTTCCTGTTTTCCAAGGACAAGATTTCATAGATAAAATAATAATCCTTGATAATAAAATTTTAAACCCATTTAAGGCTCTTCATGCAGTCATAAAAGTAAGAAGAGAAAATCCTGATTTGGTTATAGACACAACTCATTCTTCAAACCTTTCCGCATTTTTTTCATATTTTACGGGAGCATACTGTATAGGTTTTTCAAATCCTGTTACAAAAATAAAAAATAAGATGTATGATAATTTTGTGGAACTGGATACGAAAAAGCATGCCGTTTTCAATTATCTTGATTTGTTTCAGATAGCTAAAATAGGATATGAAAAAGAGAAAATAAAATTGGTAAAACCTTTATATACAAAAAGAAATGAATTGAAAATAGCTGAAATTATAAAAAGCAATAAAAAAATTATAGGAATTCATGCCATTTCAAGCCCCTTATTCAAAAAATGGAGTCCAGAGAATTTTACAAAGTTGATTAAGTTTATTTCGGCAAAAAATCATATTCCTGTTTTTATCGGTTCAGAGGCAGAGGGAAAATTTGTAGAAGAAATTATTAGTCATTTAAATGAAAAAGAAAGAAAAAAAGTTATGAATCTATGTGGAAAAACTAATATATCTGAGTTATTTGCTTTAATGAACAGATTTAAAGGATTTATTGGATTGGATGGGGGGCCGATGCATATGGCTGCTTCCATGGATATTCCGGTTTTGGGGATTTTTACAAAAGCTCCTGATGATCCTGTTGC
>JBBDYV010000010.1:0-1393 GCA_040900515.1 Candidatus Pacearchaeota archaeon
CAATCATCTACTTTACTAATTTTAATTTTATATTCTCCTGTTATCATAATGCTTCGTGAACTACCAGTGCCTAAAGGCAGCTGGCTTCCTCTTTCAACGAGCCGACTGATGTCGTTCTCTCCAGAGGCGTTGATTTCCGCAGTCCCTGCGGTATTAAGCTAAATTTTTTAATGTTGTTGGCGGCTAAAACATCTCTATCGTGTTTTACTCCGCACTCCTTGCAAGTCCATTCTCTATCTGACAATTTCAATTCGTGATTAACCGTGCCACAACTACAAGTTTTAGAACTGGCTTCAAACCTGCCAATTACTAAAAGATTTTTACTATACCAATCACTCTTATAGGTGAGTTGTCTTCTAAATTCACTCCACGCCACATCTGAAATTGCCTTTGCCAAACAATGGTTTTTAACCATTCCTTTTACATTTAAATCCTCAATCGCTATTGAACTAATTTGTTTCTCATTAGTTAGCTGATGAGTGATTTTGTGTAAAAAGTCCGACCTTTGATTGCTTATTTTTTCGTGTAGTAATGAAACTTTTTGTATCTGCTTTTTTCTATTATTACTGCCTTTTACTTTTCTGCTTAACCAGCGTTGCTGTCTTTTTAACTTTCTTAAACCGTTATCTAAAAATTTTGGATTATCTATTTTCCGCCCATCGCTGATAGTCGCAAAAGTTTTTATTCCTAAATCAATTCCAATAGTAGTTTTATCTTTTATCTTTGGTTTTTTAGGTAAATTCTTATCTTGTTCAACCAAAATAGAAATGTAGTATTTTCCTGTCGGAGTTTTACTGACTGTTGCCGTTTTAATTTTTCCTTCCAATTTTCTATGTTGTTTTATTTTAATACCTTTGATTTTTGGAATATCTAATTTGTCGGATAGTTTTAAGTGCTGTGGAATTTGAAAAATATTTATATTATTTTTTTTGCTTTTGAAGTTTGGAAATTTATTTTGTTTTCTGAAAAAGTTAGTAAAAGCATTATCTAAATTTCGGAGTGCCGCTTGAAGTGATTGACTATTTACTTCATTAAGCCATTCAAACTCTTTTTCTTTTTTTACTTTTGCCAATTCATTTATTAAGTCAAAACAGCTTAATCGTTTTTTATCCTTTTGATATGCCTTTATCTTTTTTTCCAAACCCCAGTTGAAAGTGAAACGAACAGAACCGAAGTGCTTTTCAAACAATTCTTTTTGTTCTTTGTTAGGAAAAATCCTATATTTGTATGCAAGCTGTATCATAGTTTAAAGATACAGGATATTTCTTTAAATGTCAAGGAACTATTCAGACGCTTTCATCCACACCCCTAAAGGGGTGGGTTTTCCCGCTTTTTGTCATAAGCCACTTATCAGTGTTTGGTATGCCACTTTGTAAATCAGCTAGTTTTTCTC
>JBBDYV010000011.1:0-9117 GCA_040900515.1 Candidatus Pacearchaeota archaeon
ATCAGGTAGGCGCCGCGATCGCTGGTGCGGGCTGGGCCGGCTTCCGGCACCTGGGGGGAAGTGTTCCAATGTACAGCATGAAAATGAGAATTTATGAAGGAGGTAGTTATGAAACTTTAGACTTGCATGATATTTCTGATTCAAACTGGCCTGAAAAAGGGTTGAATCCCGGATTTGCTTTTTCTTCATCTACACTGAATGATGAAATAGCCTCAGCAGACAAAGTTCTGATGATTCCAGTTCTTGTTGGATTAAATGAAGACGGACAGGAGAGGATTCATACATGTGAAGAAGATATCGGGCAGCAATTGGCTCTTTAAAAATTATGACAAATTATGAAAGATGAGATTAAAAAACAAATATGGATTGTCCGAGGTTGTTTCTACCGTTATGATTATTGGGATTACTGTAGTTGTGGGAGTTGTGGTGTGGGCTATAGTTTCAAATTTAATTGGGGAGCAGCTTGAAGAGGGAGAAACATGCTTTGGGGTTGTTGACCAGGTTCAATTGAACAGAGATTACACATGCTACAATTCAACATCTAATGCAATGCAGTTTTCCTTATCAGTTGGAGATATCAATGCCAGCGGGATAATTGTTTCTGTTTCATACTCTGGAACGTCAAAGAGTGCAACGCTGCCTGATTCTGTGCAGAACATTGCCGATATAACAAATTACCCAAGCAACAGCACAGGAGTGAAAATACCTTCAAAGAATTCTGGTGCAACTTACTTTTTCAACGGAATTACTGAGAAACCAATTTTAATAAGCATAATTCCAATAATTGAAGGAAAGCAGTGCGGGGCAACCGATACTCAAAAGGGAATTGTTGACTGCCTTGCTCTTCTTGATTAATGAGAAGAACCTCTGTTCTCTCCCCACCATCTCTTTGTAAAATTGAGTTAATTATTTAAATCAAATTCTATTGAGTAGAATAATTCAAAAGAGGAAAATGAAAGTTAATAAAAGAGGAAATGGAATTTCCTACGTTTTCGAAATGAATTCAAAAAGAGGAAATGGAATTTCCTACGTTTTCGATATGAAATCGAAAAGAGGGCAAATTTGGGTAGAAACTGTAATATATACTTTGATTGCATTTGTTCTTATTGGTGCTGTTCTTGCAATAGCACAGCCAAGAATAGAGGAGATACAGGATAAAGCATTTATTGAGCAGTCACTTGGAGTGATGAAAGATGTGGATAACATTTTGCTTTCACTTGCACAAGGAGGAGTCGGGAACAAAAGAGTGATTGAGCTTGGAGTGAAAAATGGAAATTTCATTATAGATGGAGAAAATGACAGGATTATTTTTGAGATTGACAGTGTATATGCCTATAGCGAACCGGGGCAAGACTACAAAGAGGGAAATATGATAATAAATACAATGCAGAAAGGAGATGTTTATTCGGTGAACATCACAAGAACATATATATCATACAACATCACATATGGAGGGGCAGAGACCTCTAGAATAATAGGAAAAGCATCAGCCCCATATAGAGTTTCAATTTCACACAACGGAAAAGATGCTTCAAACAAAATAAAAATAGATTTTGAAGTTCAATAATAAGAACTTTAGAAAAGTTCTTAGACTCAAACCAACAAAAGACAAAATAAAATGATAATAGAAAAAGAAAAAAGATGTGATAATGGAGAAAAAGTTTTCATGACGTTAAATAGTATTTTGGGGTTAGTAATTATCCTAACAAATTAAAGAATTAAGATATCAAAAATAATACAAAATGGCAGAAACAAAAATGGATTTGACAACATACCCAAGAGTTAAGATAGATTTCTCTCCACCAACTCCACCATTAAAAAAAATGGCCGACAAGACAAAGATAGACGTCAGATACAGTCTTATAGCTCCATTCTGCTCTGTTCATATTTACTGGAATCCAAAAATTTACGAACTAGTTTACGAAATAGAGGAGCCTTTGCTTGAAAAATTTGAGGAAGAATACAGGAACCAGATAATAGATGCCATGAGGGATATAATAAATTTCGACATTCTTGTTGAAAAAAACCAGGAGAGTTTGCTGGACTACCTTGACAAAAGACTGAAATTCCTTGCGACAGAGTTCGGAATGAAAATGTCATATGAAACTTATCAGAAAATTTATTATTATGTTTGCAGGGACTTTATAGGAATGAATGATGTTGAGCCTTTGTTAAGGGATTATTTTGTTGAAGACATTGAGTGTAATGGAATTGACACTCCTGTTTACATAGTCCATAGAACATACAGAAACATAAAGACAAATCTTATTTTTAGGGATATGGACAGACTGGCAAGCTTTATAGAAAAACTCGCTCAAAAGTCAGGAAAATATATTTCATACGCAAGCCCGATTCTTGACGCAACACTCCCTGATGGAAGCAGAGTAAACGCAACATACACAAAAGATATTACATCCAGAGGACCAACATTCACAATAAGAAAATTCACGGAAACTCCCTGGACTCCAACACAGCTTATTTCCTTCAAAACATTGAGCCCTGAAATGATGGCTTATCTTTGGCTTTTGGTGCAATATAAAATGAACATTCTTATCACAGGAGGAACAGCTTCTGGAAAAACAACTCTCCTGAATGCAATCGCTTTCTTCATTCCACCAGAGGCGAGAGTCGTTTCAATTGAAGATAGTGTTACAGGAGACTCAAAGATAATAATAAGAAAAAGGGGAAAAGTGGAAAACATCACAATAAAAGAATTTGTAGATAATAAGATAGATGCGGAAGTAATGACTTTGAATAAAAAAGGAAAAATTATTTGGGTAAAACCTTCTGATTACTTAAAACACAAAGTGAAGAAAGATATTTATGAGATTACAACATCAACAGGAAGAAAGGTTAAGATAACCCAAGATCATTCTTTATTTACCCTAGGAGAAAATAATGAGCTTAAGGAAGTTAAACCAACTGAATTTGAGGAAGGAAAATCATTTATCGCTGTCCCGAGAGGCCTTCCAATTAAAGGGAATGAAATAAAAGAAATTAATCTCATGAATAATTTGGAACATTTCAGAAATGACTTTTTACAGGGTGATCCTATTAAAAAATTGTTATCAAAATATTCCTATAAAAAATTAAATGTTGAAAAAGAAAGATATAAGTGGTGGAAAAATCATGGTGTGATTAAAATATCTGAATTTCTAAAATTAAATACTAGTTTCCAGCAAAAAGAGCTTAAAAAATTAGTAATAAAAAGCAAAAATACATCTTCAATACCTGTTATATTTGAAATAACCAGAGAATTTCTTGAGTTTTGTGGCTTGTGGCTTGGCGATGGAAGCTATGACAATAGGGGTAAAAATTGTGTAATAATATCAAATGTTGATGAAGAATGTATTAATGTATTTAAGAAAATTGCAGGGTATATAAAATCAAACTACTCAAGCATGAATGACGGGGGAGTTTCACTTAGAATACACAGCACAGTTTTTTATAAATTCATGAAGCATGTCCTTGGATTTGATGGATATTCAAATACAAAAAAAATTCCCCCTTTTATATTTGGAATGTCAAACGAGCAAATAAAACATTTCATCAAGGGATATTTCAGCGCTGATGGGACTATGAAGAAAAATGAGGTTAGTTGTGCATCACAAAGTTATGTTCTACTGGAAGATTTGCAAACATTGCTCTTGAGGCTGAATATAATTTCAAGGTTAAATGATTTTGAAAGAAAAGATAAATGTATTAATATGTCTATTTCCTCTTTTGAAAACATCGAAAAATTCAAGGAAATAGGGTTTTTACAAGAAAGGAAAAACAACAAATTGAAAGAATATAATCTCAAAGCCACTCATACTTCATCTGATATTATTCCATTAGGCCAAGACAAAATGGCTGAATTAAGTAGAATAGTTAAAATTAGGTTACAGCAGAGATATCTAAAAGGTCTGCAAAAAATTGGTAGGAATTATATGCAACAAATAGCCCCTGAAGGCTCGGAATTCAATGATATTTCACACACAGATATCCTATGGGATAAAGTAAAGACTGTAAAAAAAATAAGTTCTGGTGAAATAGAGGTTTTTGATTTAAGCATTCCAAAATATGAAAAATTCCTTTGTAATAATATCTTTGTTCATAACACGAGAGAATTAAACCTTCCAAGGGAGAACTGGCTTCCAAGCGTTGTTAGAACAGCAACGGGAGGAGGAGAAACAGGAGAGATAAGCCTTTTCACTCTGCTTAGGGCTTCTTTCAGACAGAATCCAGATTATGTGATAGTAGGAGAAGTAAGGGGTAAGGAAACTTCCGTTCTTTTCCAGGGAATGGCATCGGGACACTCTTCTATATCAACATTTCACGCTGACAGTGTTGATACAGTCATAAAAAGACTGGAAACTCCGCCTATAGAACTTTCACCGACACTGCTTAATGTTCTTGACTGCGTATGCATCATGACTCATGCGATAGTCGGCAAGCAGGAAACAAGAAGGCTCAAAGAAATAGTGGAAATAATAAATGTCAATCCTGATGGAATTGCAATAACAAACACTCCTTTTGTATGGAATGCTGCTGATGATCATTTCTACTTTAAAAAAACGAGTAAGATATTTGAAAAGATAACCAAAAGATATGGGGTAAGGATTGACGAGCTTGAAATGGAATTCAAGAAAAGAGTGCAACTAATATACAACCTTTACAGGAAAGGAATCTTTGACTTTAATGATATACAAAAAATAATCATAGAATATTACAAGAAACCGGAAGAAGTTCTAAGAAGATACGGGGTTGTGTAAAGAGTTCCAAAGAAAATATTTAATAACACTTTTCTCCTTCTGTAATAATGAAAAAAGGCGGTGATGCAATGCTTGATCAGATTATGAAATCCCTTGAGGAAGTCAATGATATACTTGATGAAGCATACAAAAAAAACGATGCCCAGAAATTCAACAGTGCAAAAAAACTGATACTTCAAATACAAAACGAGATTAGCAGAGTGATATAATGAAAAAAATAGAGACCCCGATTACAGACATAAAAAAGAAAATTCTTCTTGAAATGAGAATTCTTGAAGAGATGAAAAGCATTCAAAAATCCCTAAAAAATGCAGTCGGAGAAGAAAAAAAGAAACTTGAATCGCATATGAATTCACTTGAGCTTTATCTCAAAAAAATAAAGGATGACATAGTTTCCTCATTGGAGAATGTAAGGATGAACATGCCCTTGCAGCAAAACAACGTTCAGCAAGCAAAGATTCCAAATTATAGTTTCCAGACACAGCAGAAGGCATCGGAGTATATTGAAGAAAGTCCAGGATTTTCACTGAGAGAGATAGAGCATAAAGACGAAGATGGTGTTAATTACAAAGAAGAGGAAGCTGATCTTGAAAAAAAGATAATGAAAAGGTTGAAAACAACAGAGATCTTTGAAGTGATGGAAAAGAAACTTAAAAAGCCGAGCAGTTATGTAAAAAACGCGAGCGGTCTTTTTGCTGATTATTCAAGGAAACTGGTAAAGAAAGGATATTTCAAGGATTTGGAAAAAGATTTGATAAGAGGAAATATGGAATTTGTGACTGCAAGCTATGTTGCAGTGATGATTTATACTATGATATGGGCCTCTGCCATCTCTCTTTTTATATTCCTGTTCTTTTTGTTCTTCAACCTTGGTGTTGAACTTCCAATAATAACGCTTTCACAAGAAGACTTTGCCATTCGCCTTCTAAAAACTTTCTGGATTTTACTGGTTATCCCTGTAGGAACTTTCATAGCAATGTACTTTTATCCATCACTTGAAAGGCAGTCTGCTGAACATAAGATAAATCAGGAATTGCCTTTTGCAACAATCCACATGTCTGCAATATCTGGCTCGTTGATAGACCCAACAAAAATATTCAAGATAATAATAGATACAGGAGAATATCCTGCGGTAAGCAAAGAATATACAAAACTCATAAATCAGATTAATGTTTATGGGTATGATTTGGTTGGAGCATTGAGAAATATGGCCTTCAACAGCCCGAGCAGAAAAATGGCGGATTTGTTCAACAGCCTTGCAACTGCAATAACATCAGGAGGAAGCCTTACAGATTTCTTTGACAAGAGAGCCAGCAGCCTAATGTTTGAACACAAGCTTGAGAAAGAAAAGCAGGCAAAAGCAGCGGAAACATTCATGGATATTTACATAAGCGTTGTCATTGCAGCTCCTATGATACTTATGTTGCTTCTTATGATGCTTAAAATAGGGGGACTTGGGATTGGGTTAAGCACAGGAGCAATTACAACAATGATGGTTTTGGGAGTTGTGATGATAAATATCTTTTTCCTTACATTCCTTCATCTAAAGCAAGCAGGAGGAGAATAAGATGATAAAAAACAATTCCATAAAAAAAAGTCTTGATAATAAAAAAAGTACTTTCACGACGTTTAATAGAATTTGCATTATTAACAATTTTTTCAATAAATTAAATTTTACATCGGCAATAGTTTAAAATGGAAATAAAGAAAGGGCAGTGGGTTGGAATCATTATCGGGCTGGTAATTATAGCTAGCTCTGTCTTTTTCATGGGAACAGATTTGTTCTTTTTCCTTGCCGGAGTTGGTGTTGTTGTGGCTGTTTCCCCATTCATCCTTTCCGTGATGAAAGAAGCAAGAGTTGATTTGGAAAAGGAAGAAATGTTCCTGGAGTTTGCAAGAAGCCTTGTTGAATCCGTAAAGACAGGAACACCAATAAGCAGAAGCATAATCAATATAAAAAATAAGTCTTTCGGAGTTTTGAGTCCACATATAAAGAAGCTTTCAAACCAAATTTCGTTGGGAATACCATTAAGCATGGCACTTCAGGTTTTTTCAAAAGATATTGGAAACAAGACGATATCAAGATCTTTGACTCTTATAGGGCAGGCAGAGAAAGCAGGAGGAGATATAGGAAGAATTCTTGAAGATGTTGCTGGAGCAGTTAACACATCCGATAAAATAAAGAAAGAAAGGAAAGCTGCAATCTCAACTCTTGTTGTTCAGGGTTATATAATCTTCTTTGTGTTTTTGGTTATTGTTCTGGTTATGCAGTTCAAAATAATTCCCATAATAGAAGGAATATCGACAATAGGAAGTGCCGGAGGAAGCATTGGAGGAGTAGGGGGATTTGGAGGAGGTGGAGGAGGAAGTCTAAACCCAGATGAACTTTCAAGTTCATTCCTTTATCTTCTTTTGATTCAGGGATTGTTTTCCGGGTTGACAATTGGAAAACTCTCAGATGAAAGTCTGAAAGCAGGGGTGAAGCATTCCTTTGCAATGATGATTTCAGCATTCCTTATTTCAACAGGAGCAAACCTTATCTTCGGGGGGGCTTGATGATTCCAGAAATTGAATTTGTTTATTCATCAGTTTATGACAATAAATGGAATGCTCCGCAAGAAAAACTTCCAATAAAACTCATTAATAATTATTTAAAATTAATTGAAAAAATGTGGGGAAGAATTGCTAAAAAAACATTAGGCGAAATTTCTAAAAATTCAGGACTAAAATGGAGAGAGAGAAAAATTAAATGTTACTTTCTAAGCAAAGGAAAATCTTTTTCAGATCCGTTAACGATAAAATATTATAAGGACAAAAAATACTTTATTGACGTTCTTACTCATGAATTAATTCATCAAATTCAAACCCAAGATACAGAAAATAGATGGTATAAATGGAGAAATTATATTGCCAAAAAATATTCAAAAGAAACTAAATTAACAAGAGGACATATTTTTCTTAATGCCGTTCTTTATAAGGTTGTTGAAAAGGTTCATGGTAAAAAAAGATTAAATAGTCTCATAAAATTTGACTGGCAATTTAAAGATTACAAACGTTCTTGGGAAATAGTTCAAAATGAGGGTTATCAGAATATAATAAACGAATTTAGAAAAAGAATAGGTGTAAACTGAAATGATGAAAAACAAAATACTCTCACAAGTTCGGTCTACGCCGTCTTGGTTAAGCCAGCGTAAGGGTTCCCACGTTTCTGTCGTGATATCTTTTGTGGTGTTCATAACTTTTCTCATTTTCCTTTTTTTCATATTTGAGCCTTCTTTGAAATTTGACAGCGGGAAAAAAAGCACACTTGAAAGCACTGCTGCAAACTTTGCAAATTACCTGTCTTCTGATTTAAACACAATAACTGTTTATCTTAATGAAGCTCCTGCAAGCGCATGCGTGAGAATGATGGACCTCGAGGCTTTGAGTGATATTGGTTTTGTTGGAAATAATATATTTGTCAAAAACTCAGAAAGTAGTGCTTTGAATTTTGACTGGAATGATGCCGGAATGGATTTGATGGCTCAAAGCTCAAATGGAAACAGGTTCTTCAAGATTTATGCAGCAGATGGAATAGCCTCCCAGGAAAGCAGTTTTTCATCTTGTCAGGATTTTCTGCCTTCCGAATACACTGTTATAATAAAAAAAGATAGATATGTTTCAGAGCAGAAAATCATCAGTGCGTTTTCCCTGTATAAAACAAATTATAATCAGCTGAAACAAAATATTGGAATTACATCTGAGGAGTTTGGCTTTGATTTTGTATATGGAAACGGAACAATAGTCAGCTCAGGCAATGCAAGCAATGAGCAAATATTAAACATATTCACAAAGAGAATAAATGTAGATTATTTTAACAAAAATCTAAACTTTGACACAGGAAGGATAATTGTTAAGATATGGTAGGGAATAATTAATTACTTATCCTAGCAGATAATATTATTTACAATGGCAACAACTATATAAACTTTTCAACAAAAAATAAAAAGCTACAAATGTAGCCTTAGTGATAAGACATACCTCCATAGGCTATATTATCAATAAGCTAATCTGTGTAAACATTAAAGATTAAAAATAAAAAAGCTGAGATGATAAGTCTCAGTAATAAGGAGCCTAATGGTAAGGTTCTTTATCCGGATTATAATTACCTTAATAAGATAATCTATATAAACTTTTCTATTCATATTTCATGGCAGAGGGCAGCTCCGGTAGCCTAAAGGTAAGGCACCAGATTGATACTCTGGGTCCCTTTATCCGGACATCTGGGTTCGATTCCCGGCCGGAGCGCCTCTGCAATAATTTATTTAAAATGATAAAAGGCACAGAAAAAAATCAGGAATTTTTTTATCCTTCGCTTTTTCCA
>JBBDYV010000012.1:0-1380 GCA_040900515.1 Candidatus Pacearchaeota archaeon
TTCCATCAATTGAATCGATAGTAGCAAAGCTTGTTGCTCCTGAATTGCCTGTTAATATCAAAACAATTGCTATAACAACAATTAACCCTCCTGCAAAAATCCACAAACCTTTTCTCTTTGGCTTATTATCCCCATTATTTTTTTCTGGTCCCATTTTATTCATCTCCTGTTTTTCCAAATCATTGCAGCATCCTTTATCCTCTTTTGTTTTGCAGCAATCCATCAGCAGCCTCCAACCATTTGATTGTTTGATGTGACTGCTCCTGTGCTTTGAAATCTTGAAGGAATTGTTCCATGCATCTCGTAATTCATTATTTCATTCTCTGTCCAGCCAGAGATATCTAATTTCCCGCCAGAATTTACAAAGTTTCCTGTTGTTTGAACCTTGAAGAAAACAGTATAAAGAACTGCAACCAGCAAGATTCCTATGATTGCCCACATCACAATTTTCTGTTTTTCCATTTTATTAAGCAATTAAAAGTTTAGCAACCTCCAACCATTCCGCTGTAAGCACTTGCTGCCTGTCCTGCTGTTGGTGAAAGAGTGCTTGTACTGCTTCCTCCCTGAAAAAATAGGGTATAAATTACGACAAGCAATAGTATTCCAATTATCACCCAAAGTGCTATTTTTGATTTCTCCATTTTATGTTTTATTTACCTCCTAATATAATCAACAACCACCAACCATTGAACCCGATGTTTGTCCTTGCTCAATTCCCCTGTATGCATTTGTTGTAAGATTAATATAATCAACTTTAATTCCCGCGTTTTTCATTACTTGGGCTTTTCCTTCAAGTATTCCAGGGAAGAAAAGAGTTTTCCACTTTCCGACTTCTGTTAAAATTTCGTCATCTGTAAATTCATCACCATGATATTTAATCAGATATTTTGTCAGTCCCCTCATCGCATAACTGTGTGCACAGCCGCATGCGGGTTGTCCGTTGCTGAAAATGATAGATCTCGCCCCACAGCAATACTCGCATGCAATTCCATTATACTGATTATATAGCAAATCTATGTACCTATCAAGCTGAGCTCCTTCAAGTTCTTCAACCCTATCTATATTTCCCAAGAAATTTATTGCCTCATCAGCTCTTTCCGGATTGCCGGCAGAGACATCGTCATATTTTATTCCCAACTCTTCTCCATAAATAGGAGGAACGCCTGTTGGAATTATTTCAGATGTAGAAACTGTTCCTATCCCACCAGAACTTATTAGGTTTCCCGTTTCAGTGTTGTTTCCAGCATAACTATAAATTAGTATTCCAGCAAGAACAACAATGATTGCAAATTGGGTGTAAAATTCCCAATCTCTTTTTTTTGTTGTTTGTTTTGTCTCGTGCTTGTTTTCAGATTGCATGACTTTTTCAAGAAATAGTTT
>JBBDYV010000013.1:0-1369 GCA_040900515.1 Candidatus Pacearchaeota archaeon
TCCACATTTGGGGCATTTTCCCCTGATCATTTTTAATTTGATAGATTAAGTCTTGATCCTGTTGCATTTTTGATGTCTTGGAGATCTTTGTTGACTTTTTTTAGATTCTCTTCATTATTCTTCAACTCGTCTTGATCTTTCTTAATTGATTTCTCATCCTGTTTTTTCTTGTAATTTATGAGATTCAAGTTTTTCAGTTGTGATTCGAGTTCTATTAATTCTTTTGTCATTTCTGGAGCTGGGGCAATTCTTTCTTTGAGTATTTCGATATTATTTTCGAATGTCTTTTTTTGCTTTTCCAGGTCGCTTAATACTTTCTTGATTCCTTCTTCATTGTATATTCCTTCTGCACGAGTTTTTAATATTCCAAGTTCTGTCTTCTCTGTTTTGGTTCTTATATTTATGACTTCTTTTCGTCTTTCGTCAAACTTTGTTATGTTTGATTCTTCTTCTGGATATTCTTCTGTCATTTGTTTTTAAGAATTGCACAGATTTTTGTATTGCATTTTGGGCAGTTTCCTTTTGCGACTTTTCGAATTCCTCTGCTTCCATTGATCTCAGATATTTTTGAATTAGTCATTTCAACCATCTCTTTGCATTTGACACAAAATCCTTTCATTTTATCCTCCTTTTTGAATTTTTTTTAATTGATCTTTAGCGAAGTTATCAAACTTCTTGATTATTTCTGACCATTCTTTTCCTTCGTCTGTCAGTTGTATTTCTATCTCACGTCCGTTTTTTATTTTTTTTATCAATCCGAGTTTTTCCCAATAATCTGTAACTGATGATAGATGATTTGTAGTCATATCAACATCTTTGGAATAATCCCTTATATTTTTTCCTTCTTTTATTGAAAAGATAAACTTTGAATATCTCTTCCCAAAAAATCTGTAAGGCATTATTTATTCCTCCAGGCTTTTTTTATCCAATGACATTTCCAATGACATTCTTTCCCGTGATATTTTCCTTTTTTCATTTTCTCTTTTTTTCTTTTTCAAGATCCTCTTTTCTGATTATTTTAATCTGGTGATTTACTTCGATTCTTAGAAGGTCTGTCCCTTCTATTTCATAGAGTATTTTTATTTTTGGCATTTTTGATGTATATCCTTCCTTTGTCATCGGTTTTAAATTTAATCATTGTCAATGCGAGATTTAATGAGTTGGCATCTACTCCGCAGTTTTTTATAATTTCTGATTTGTAAACTGGACTTATTTGTTCCTCGAGAAAACTTTTAATTTTGTTTAATGTTGCAACATGTATATCTTTTCTCAATGCAGGGTTTGGCTTTCTTATTATTTGTTCTTTTTCCATTATAATATTATAATTATACTTATATATTTAAATCTTTCGGATTTTAGAAAAATTTCG
>JBBDYV010000014.1:0-8876 GCA_040900515.1 Candidatus Pacearchaeota archaeon
CTGTTGCTGGCTTTCTTCATCCAGTTATAGCAGAGATAGCAATGGCCTTGTCAAGTATTACTGTTGTTAGTAACGCGAACTTATTGAGAAGGAAAAAGATATAATTTTATCCAGAATATAAATTCTTATAAACCTGAAAAGAGGCGGCTGATTATGGGTCTGACACTTGTCTTTTCCAAGAAGCCTGTAAAAAAGATGGATCTTGGAGATTTGGTTACAGAAATGAATAGAATTCAGTTTGAGAATTCTTATGTTGTTCTTATCGATGAAAGCAATATAAGTGATGTGCCAAGCTCTCTAAGAAAAAGTTTCAGAAGATATCATGCAATAAGAAAGCAGTTAAATGAAAAATATCCTATGCTATATAAGAGAAAAAATAATTAGTTATATGTTTGTTATTATATTTCAGTGGATATAAAACTTTAAATAGAACTTTTATTTTTAGAATCTGCGTTATACAATAAATGGTAACTTTTATAAATAAGGCTACAATATATTGTATATGAGGTGTCCACATTGTAACAGCGACAAGCTGAAAGTTACAGACAAAAGAGCTTCTCCCGAAGGCATAAGAAGAAGGAGAGAATGTCTGAAATGCAAGAAGAGATTTACTACATATGAAAAAATTGACCGAGAAAATTTGTATGTGGTGAAGAAAGATGGAAGGAGAGAAAAGTTTGACAGGGAAAAGCTGTCAAACGGAATTTACAGAGCTTTTGAAAAAAGGCCTGTTTCAAAAGAGGAAATAGATAAAATGATTAATGAAATTGAAGAGCAACTGGGTAGAAGAGGTAAAAAAGAAGTGAGGAGTTCTGCAATAGGGGAGCTGATTATGAAAAAAATGAAGAAAATTGACAATGTTGCATACATAAGATTTGCTTCCGTGTATAGAGATTTCCAGGATATTAAAGATTTTAAGGAGGCAATAAAAGAGGTTTGATGGAATCCGCAGCTGAAGAACCAGAAATTGGTAAGTATAGGCACTTCAAAGGTGGAATCTATGAAGTCATTGCAATTGCGTTAGATTGTGAAAACCCTGAGAGAAAAATGGTCATTTACAAAAGCCTTTATGACAACGGAAATTTTCCAATAGGAACTGTCTGGAAAAGGGAATTGATTGATTTTGTCGGATTTAAAGAAACGGATGGAGGAAAAGTAAAAAGATTTGAGAAGATATAAATGGAAACTATTAATGAAATTCAAATTGATAAGAAAAAAGAAGAAATAAATTTCTCACAGCCCCAGAAACCAGTGAAAACTTATTCAAACGAAGAGGCTGTAAAAGCTGCTGTTGAATATTTCAAAGGAGACGAACTTGCAGGAACTGTTTGGGTAAACAAATATGCTTTAAAAGATTCAAAGGGAAACATCTTTGAAAGAAATCCTGATGATATGCACTGGAGAATTGCAAGAGAGATTGAAAGAGTGGAACTGAAAAATAATTATCCTAATCCCTTTTCTGCACAGGAAGTTTATTCTTTGCTCAAGGATTTCAAATATATTGTTCCGCAGGGAAGCCCCATGTCAGGAATAGGAAATAATTTTCAGAAAGTTTCATTATCAAATTGTTTTGTTATAGGACACCCAACAAATTCTGATTCTTATGGAGGAATTTTAAAGATTGATGAGGAGCAAGTGCAGCTAATGAAACGTAGGGGGGGTGTGGGACATGATTTATCTCATTTAAGACCAAAAGGAAGCCATGTTGATAATTCTGCACTGACATCCACAGGAATAGTTCCTTTTATGGAAAGGTATTCAAATTCAACTAGAGAAGTTGCTCAGGATGGAAGAAGAGGAGCACTAATGCTGACAGTTTCAATGAAACACCCCGATGCTGAAGACTTCATTGATGCAAAAATGACTCCTGGAAAAGTGACAGGAGCCAACATTTCCATAAAAATTGATGATGAATTCATGAAAGCCGTGTATAAGGGAGAAAAATATATACAACAATATCCTGTCAATTCCGAAAAACCTCTTTTTACAAAAGAAGTAGATGCCCAAAAAATATGGAAAAAAATAATTCATAATGCATGGAAATCTGCAGAACCTGGAGTGATATTTTGGGACACAATTAAGAGAGAATCTATTCCAGATTGCTATGCTGACCTGGGATTTGAAACAATCTCAACAAACCCTTGCGGAGAAATTCCTCTCTGTGCATATGATAGCTGCAGATTGCTCGCAATAAATCTTTACAGCTATGTAAATAATCCTTTCACTGAAGATGCAGAATTTAACCTTGAACTTTTCAAAAAACATGCACATTATGCCCAAAAAATTATGGATGATATAATTGATCTTGAACTGGAAAAAATTGACACAATTCTTGAGAAAATAGAAAAAGACCCTGAAAAGACAGAGTTGAAGAGAAATGAATATGAACTCTGGAGTAAAATAAAAAACAAGGCACTAGAGGGAAGAAGAACAGGAATAGGAATAACGGCGGAAGGAGATATGCTTGCAGCACTTGGATTGAGGTATGGAAGCGAAGAAGCAATAAGATTTTCAACAAAAATTCATAAGATTTTCGCCGTTGAAACCTATAAATCTTCGGTAAATCTTGCAAAGGAAAGAGGGCCTTTCCCCATTTATGATTTTGAAAGGGAGAAGAACAATCCTTTCATAAGAAGAATATTTGAAGAGTCCCCAGAATTGGAAAAAGAGATGAAGAAACATGGAAGAAGAAATATTTCATTGCTGACAGTTGCACCGACCGGAACAGTGAGTATTATGACTCAGACAACTTCCGGAATTGAGCCGGTGTTTTTGCCTGTTTATAGGAGAAGAAGAAAAGTCAATCCAAATGACAAGAACGTGAAAATAACTTTTGTGGATGAAGTCGGAGATTCATGGGAAGAATATAATGTTTTCCACCATAAATTTGTGGACTGGATGATGGCGAAAGGTTATAATCCTGCAAAGGAATATTCAGAGGAGGAAATAGATGAACTTGTAAAAAAATCCCCTTATCACAAAGCAACTTCGAAAGATGTCGATTGGGTTGCAAAAGTTAATCTTCAGGGAAATGTTCAGAAGTGGGTGGATCATTCGATAAGTGTAACTATAAATCTTCCTTCCGATACCTCTGAAGAGCTTGTTGACAAAATTTACAGAGAAGGATGGCAGTCAGGATGCAAGGGAGTTACTGTTTACAGAGATGGTTCTAGAAGTGGGGTTCTTATTTCAAAGAACGAAAAGAATTCTGACTTAAATGATCCATTAAGGTTCAAGCGTCCAAAAGTTCTTGCGGCAGAAGTTATTAGGTTCAATAATAATGATGAAAAATGGATATCTTTTGTGGGATTGAAAGATGGAAAACCTTATGAAATTTTTACGGGAATTGCAGAAGATGGAATGTTTCCAATTCCAAAAAATGTTGAAAAGGGAGAAATAATAAAGATAAGAGATGAGCAGGGAAATGCAAGATACGATTTCAGATACAAAGACAAATACGGCTATGAAAACACTGTTGGAGGTTTGTCTCATCAGTTTAATAAGGAATTTTGGAATTATGCTAAACTGATTTCAAGCGTTCTAAGACATGAAATGCCAATCGAGAATATAGTTAGTCTTGTAGATTCTTTGAATTTTGACAGTGAAAACATAAACTCATGGAAGGCTGGGGTCAAAAGAGCACTTAAGAGATATATACGTGACGGAACAAAAGTGAGACGTGGAAAATGCACAGAATGTGGTTCTGATGAACTCGTTTATCAGGAAGGATGCCTTAGATGTTCCAATTGTGGTTCTTCAAAATGCGGATAAAAAATGGATAAAGAAATAATCGAGATTAGAAAACTATACTTAACCCAATTTGAGAAGTTTGAGTCTAAAGTATTCCTATTTTTATTAGCTGTAGTACTATCATTAGTAGTATAAATTTAATGATTTAATCAGAGACTCCGAAGGAAAACAAAAAGATTTAATAGGATAAAACTAAAATGGCTGAGAAATCTAAACTTGGGCTTGTTCAAATTTTTTGGGGAAATGGAAAAGGAAAAACAACGTCTTCTTTGGGAACAGCGTTAAGAGCATGTGGCAATGGATTTAATGTTCATCTTGTCCAATTTATGAAAAATGGAGCTGATTCACTTGAAAAACAAATCCCTGGAGAAATTCTTTCTTTGACAAAATTTCCAAATTTTACGTACAAGAGATTTGGAGTTGGGGGATGGGTTATAAAAAAACCAACTGAAAATCAAATTATTGCCTGCAAAGAAGCATTGAAGCATGTTAAAGACTCTCTGCAAAATGAAAATTTTGATATAATAATAGCTGATGAGATACTTTATGCAGTTCAGCTTGGGCTTTTGACAGAAGATGATATCATTCATCTGATAAAAGAAAAACCAAAAAATAGAGAACTAATTCTCACAGGTTCCCACAAGCCATTGGAAAAGGTTTTTGAATATGCTGATTTGATATCAGAAATAAGGAAAATAAAGCATCCTTATGACAAAGGAATTCTTGCAAGAGAAGGAGTTGAATTCTGATGCTAGTATGGATTTTTACAGTCCTTGACTTGCTGACATTGCTAATTGCGTCTTTAACCCATTTCAGCATCTTTTCATCAACCTATCTTTTAACAACAGCAGGAGCTTATCTTATAATAAAACTAGTTATTTTTAGAGATGTAATGAGTGGAATAGACGCTGTTTTTGGTGTCTATCTTATCTTGATGGCTTTTTTTGCCATGCCTTCTTTTATGTATTATATTATGATGGGGTGGTTTTTGTATAAATTTGTGTCAACGTTTTAAACTCGATTGTAAGAAAACTTTTAAATGATAAAAATTTATGAATAATAAGATGCAAGAAGTTACGGTAAAAATAAAAAAAATACACCAGGATGCAAAGATTCCTTCTTATGCACATCCTGGAGAAGATGCCGGAATGGATGTTTTTGCGGTTGGAAAAGAAATAAAGGAAAAATATATTGAATATAAAACCGGACTGGCTTTCGAAGTTCCAAAAGGATATGCTTGCTTTATATTTCCAAGAAGCAGCGTTACAAACAAAGATTTGATGCTTAAAAATTCCGTGGGAGTTTTGGATTCAGGGTATCGGGGGGAACTTATTTTAAGATTCCAGAAATTTGCAGGGCAGGAAATTTATGAAGCAGGAGATAGGATAGGGCAGATAATTATTCTTCCTTATCCTTTTGTTAAGATTGAAGAGACTAATGAGCTTGAAGAATCAAACAGAGGCAGTGGTGGATTTGGACATACGGGAAAATGAGAACATGAAAAAATAACCACTCCAATCTCAAAGTGATTATCATAAATTTGAATATTCTCAAATATCTTTATACTATTTAGGCATTATCTCAGTTCTTATTGCAATCTTTGTACCAACTATCTTTGAGCAAGAATATAGACATTCTTTATAAAAACCTAACGAAGTAACTTTTATAAACGCAATTAGTTCTAGAATAAAGATGAGTAAAATGACAGTAACAGAGTTAACAAATGGACAATTTGAAGATTTTACAAAGAACGGAACTGTTCTTGTTGATTTTTTCGCAGAATGGTGTATGCCTTGCGTTATGATGACGCCGGTTATGGAAGAACTTTCTGACAAGTTTAAAGGGAAGATAAAATTCGGCAAGGTAGATGTTGATGAAAACCATGCCATAGCTGAAAAATTCCATGTTCACTCAATACCTAATTTTGTTCTTTTCAAGGATGGAAAGCCCGCCGAAAGATTTGTAGGGGCGATGCCTGCTGAGGATTTTGAGGAGAAATTAAAGAAACACCTTTAATGCTTTAATTTCTCAATAAATCTCCTAATCTTTGTCAATTTAAAGAAAAGCTGAAGAAATTTATCTAATGGTTAAAAGATTACGTTCGCTTCGCTTACTTATTGATATAAAAATTGTTAATATGAGAACCCTTTTGACTATCATTAATATAGCAAAGATTTTTTAAACACAATTAAATTCATTTAGCTACAAGGCTCTGGTTTGGCCACGCTTGGACAAAGCAGTGACAAATTTCAGAGAAATTTGGCTCCGTAGCTCAGTCTGGTAGAGCACTGGACTTTTATGGTTGAAGAATCAAAATTCTTCAAACACTACCTCTCCTTTAAGAGAGACAGGAACAAAGAGATCCAGGTGTCGTGGGTTCAAATCCCATCGGGGCCATTCAGTTAAAATCATGACCTAGAACTTCTTTAATGAACTTTTCTATTTCTATCAGCCTTTCTTTGTTTAAAGTAATATGCAAACCATAATTTGTGATTTTCTTTAAGATATATCCTTTTCTTATAAGTTCTTCGGTCATTTTTTTGATATCCTTGCCCATATGAGAAGGGAAGCCTTTTGTTACAGTATCAAAAGGGGTATGAACTCCTCCAATAACTTTTTTCCTTCTTAAATGATAGAGGATTGTTGCTTTTATATCATCTTCAGTATTAAATTTCATCAATAAACCAACCCAACGCAATATTTAAATATTCTTATTTTTGTAATATAAAAACATAATTAGAAATATTTATAAACCAGTTATACTATTAAGAAAAATGAAAAATGAATCAGTTTTTTTAGAAGTCTTTGGAAATAATCCAGTTATGAGAGCCATAGATTTTCTTATAACTTTTCAATTATTTGATTATCCCTTAACAGAAATAGCGAAAAATGCAGAAGTTGGTTATTCAACTCTTTTAACATTTTGGGATAACCTTGAAAGAAATAACGTTGTTATAAAAACCAGAAGAGTTGGGAAATCAGATTTATACAAATTGAATACAGACAACCCCGCAGTTAAGCAATTGATAAAGCTTGATTGGAATCTTATAAAGGGTGCTGAAAGAGAAATTTATACCTAGTAAAACCCTTAATTAAAGGGAGGGTTTCACCTTACCTTAAAAGCCATTGGGGCCATATTTCCAAGAAATTTGGTTTAAAGATTAAAAACGCAAAGTTTAAAAACCAAATTTTGGTTTCTTTTATTATTGTTCAGTTGTCAAAACTGATTCATATTTAAACCGGTTTAAACCGACCTTCCACCCTAAAACTCCTTTAAAATGCATATTCTACAGCCCAAACACTCAAAACTGAGCGAAAAAGAGAACCGTGAATTACTTGATAAATTAAATGTTTCTAAGTCACAGCTGCCAAAAATATATTCTACAGATTCTGCTTTGCCTCAGGGCTGCAGCGTCGGTGATATAATCAAGATAGAAAGAAAGGATGGGGAAAAAACTTTCTTGTATTTTAGAGTTGTAATATAACAAAAAATGATAATTAATATTCAAAATGCAACTGGAAAGAGTGTTAATATAAAAATAACCTCAGCAAAGAATTAGTCAGTTGACCCCTGAATCAATATTTCCTTTGAATTAAAAAATCAAAACATGGAAACCGCACACAAACACCTAGTTATGAAGAAGTATTTGCAGGAGCACTCTCTTGTAGAATCAAATGTAATCTCCTTCAATAATTTTGTGGAAAAAAGGATGCAAGAAATAGTAGATGAAATCGCGGAAACAATAACAAATGAAGATTTTGAAATAAAGCTCGGGAAAATCAATGTTGGAAAACCAAAAATAATTGAGGCTGACGGAAGCTCATCCCTTATAACACCAACAGAAGCAAGATTGCGAAGCCTAACTTACGCCGCCCCCGTTTTCCTTGAAATTACTGTAAAGAAAGACGACCATGTTGATTCTGAAACAGTTGAAATAGGAAAAATTCCCATCATGGTTAAGAGCAAAATGTGCAATACCCATGGGATGTCCAAAGATGATTTGATAAAGAATTACAACGACCCTCTTGACCCCGGAGGATACTTCATAATAAAGGGAAATGAGAGAGTTATGGTAATGGCTGAGGACCTTGCTGAAAACCAGTCTTTTGTTGAGACAAATTCCAAAGGGGATCTTATTTTGAAAATGTTTTCCCTCAAAGGAACCTATAGAATTCCTGTAACAATATCTGAGGACAAAGAGGGAATATTTAACCTATCTTTCAGCAGATTCAAGGACCTGCCTGCGATTGTTATACTAAAAGCCCTTGGACTTACGAAAGAATCTGACATTGCAAAATACATTGGAAAAGAAACAGATTCTGTCATAGTAAACCTTTATGATTTCGTTAACATTGCTGAGAAAGAAGATGCAATGATTTACATTGCTGAGAAAACAAATCTACAGGGAACAAAGAAGGAAATTTTAGACAGAGTGAAGCAGAGAATTGATTCGTATCTTTTTCCACACATTGGACAGAAGAAAGAAGACAGGATAAAGAAGGCAATTACTCTTTGTAAATTAATAAAGCAGTATTTAACAGCGAAGGAAAATCCAGAACTGAGAACGGACAAAGACCATTATGCAAACAAACGTGTGCGTTTGTCGGGCGATCTTCTTGCAACACTCTTCCGTGTAAATCTCGGAATTCTTATAAGGGATATTCAGTACTCACTTCAAAAATCAACGAAGAGAAAGAAATTCTTTTCCATAAAAATAATTGCAAAGTCAACATTATTCAGTCACAGAATTGAAAGTGCGATTGCAACGGGAAGCTGGACGGGAGAAAGATCAGGTATAACGCAAAACATGGATAAGACAAATTATCTTGCAATAATTTCACAGTTGCAAAGAGTTTCATCCATGCTACCATCAGATCAGGAAAATTTTATGGCTAGAGTTCTTCATCCGACTCATTACGGAAGATTCTGTCCTATTGAAACTCCGGAAGGAACAGAGATAGGATTGAGAAAAAACCTCGCTATACTAAGCCAGGTATCAACAAGAATAAATCTTGACGGAGAAAAATTCCTTAAAGATTTGGAAGGCTTGGGGCTGGACAAAGAAGGAGTTGAAGGCAGGGAAGTTTTCTTCAATGGAATATTTATTGGGAGTGTAAAGGATCAT
>JBBDYV010000015.1:0-8834 GCA_040900515.1 Candidatus Pacearchaeota archaeon
TCCTCTTACAGCAAAAGCAATACACATCAGCGAAGCTCGTTTCGGTCTAGAAAATAACACAATAATATGGCTTTTGATTATACTTATACTTGCATTCTTCAGTACAAGACTTTTCAAAAGATGGTATAGGCATCACAGAAGCTTCAGTGGATTTATGCCCTCAATGAGTTCATTCACAGCTTCAAAAAAAGAGGAAATTAATCTCAAAAAAACTTCTCTTATAACAAGAAACAAGGCAGAAGTGGAACTTTCAATAAAGGGGGATCAGCAGGATGTAAGCTTAGTCTGCCTTAAAATAAAGAACATTGACAAGCTAAGAGAAAGCAAAACAGATTACGAACCAATACTTCAAAATATAATAGAAATGGCAGAAAGTGGAAAAGCATACATAAACGGAGCTCAGGAAAACATATTCATAATATATGCTCCTATGAAAACAAAAACATTCAGGAATGAAAAAACAGCAGTAGAGCTTGCAAAGAAAATCACAGAAACAATAGAGGCATATAACAAACTCGCAAGGGAAAAAATTAACTTTGGAGTTTCTGTAAATCATGGGACAATTGTTGCAGCAATGCAGCCAAACAGCAACGTGCTTAAGTTCATGAGCCTTGGAACACTGATGAACAGTTCAAAGAAACTAGCTTCCGTTTCAGACGGGGAAATTCTCATCAGTGATAAGATAAGAGCAAAGCTTGGCTCTGAAGTTAAGACACAGAAAAAAGAAGCAGGCGGGATGGAAGCTTTCACAATAAGGGAAACAAGATACGACGAAAGGTCGAATGAATTCATAAGAAAATTCATGGATAGAATGCAAAAAGAGAAATAATTCTGGATAATTTCAAGACAGCGATAATTTCAAGAGGATATTAATTTCTAAAAACCTTTAATTATATCATATCGATTTAATCTCACAATTTATATTCTCAATTTTATTGCCCCTAATTTAACCTGGAAATTTTTCACATCACAATTTATCTGTCAATTAATCTTATCAGAATTTTATATTATCATTAGCTGAACAATTCTTATTTTTTCTTATACTTGGAAGTTCCTTTCGTATTATCGCTGGTTTTCTTTACTTCTTTTTCAATATTTCCACTTTCCTTCTTCGAAGCAAACTTTGAGAAAAAAGAATTTATTTTAAACCCTATCGCAAAGAATTTCATTATTATTCCTGCAGCAAGCAGAATAATTCCCAAAACAAGCATTATGTAAAACACTTTTGATGACTGGTTAAATATCACTGTAAAGAATTTAAGATAATCCTCAGGACTTATTGGCAAAGTCAAAAGGGCATTTATTGCCCATTTCGTCAAGGCTTCAAGCCTGACAAAGAGAAGAGAAGATAATATCACAAGTACTCCCGCAACCAAAGGAAGATTGGTTTTCTTTTCAACGAATAAAAACATCAATCCAAACAAAACAAGAGAAACCAAAAGCGAAAAGTAAAATTGTTTCTGCCAATAATCCGCAGAATGCTGAGAAACTATAAAGAAAGGAGTCTCTCCTGCATTGAAACATTTCCAGTAATCACAACTGTATTCCTTGTAATATTGTTCATATACAAAATTGTCAATTACTTCATCAAAAACAGCATCCGTTCCGTTTGCTATTGTAGAGCACGAAACGCTAAAACTATAATTCTTCTCAGTAAAGAAATATTCAAGTTCCTGCGAGGAATTGCTGCAGAATTTTTGCATCAGTGGATACTGTCTTGTATTGATAACTGAAGAAAGATTGATGTTTTCCTTAAGGGTGTCTTGTACAACCTGAGTTAAGTCAGTTTTTATATTATCATAATCCAATGAAAAAGATATCACAAGAAAAGAATTCATTGTTAAAAGAGCTACGAAAAACAATACCGAAACAATAACAAATAATCCTCCTTTAAAAAAACCCATTTTAATATTAAAAGGATGTAATTTTTATTTATAAATCTAATCATCAAAAAGGTCCTCATTAACAAAAACCTTTATTAAGTTTCTAATTTTTTATATATCAATGACTGAAAAAAGTGGTGAAAGTAAAAGAGATGCTGAAAAAATAGATTTCGTAAAGTGGTTTTCTGAATTGGACAAAAACTCTGGTTCCGTTGCCGGCGGAAAGGGAGCAAATCTTGCGGAAATTTACAACGCAAAAGTTCCTGTTCCTCCAGGATTTGTGGTGACGGCACAGGCATACAGTTATTTCATAAGAAAATCCGGACTGGACAAAAAAATAAAGGATCTTCTCGATACAATAAAATATGAAGACACCACAAATCTCGATAAAATAACTGCAGAGGTAAGAAAGCTAGTTGAAGGGGCAAAATTCACAAAAGAAATGGAAGATGATATATTAGATGCATATGATGCTTTTGATACTGATGAACCAAATTACAAGTTTGGGGATATTTCTGATTTGTTAAAAAGAACAGCAGAGCCAATCTTTGTGGCTGTAAGAAGCAGTGCAACGGCAGAGGATTTGGCAGAGGCAAGTTTCGCAGGACAGCAGGATTCTTTTGTCAATATCAAGGGAAACAATGAGCTTCTTCAGCATGTAAAGAAATGCTTTGCTTCTCTGTTCACATCAAGAGCAACATATTACAGACACAAAAAAGGATTCAAGCACGAGGAGGTGAAACTTGCAGTCGTTGTGCAAAAGATGGTTGATTCAGACAAATCTGGTGTTGTTTTCTCAAAAGACCCAAACCAAAAGAATGATAATGTAGTTATAGAAGCAGTGTGGGGACTTGGAGAAGGAATTGTTTCAGGGCAGATAACTCCTGATAGATACGACGTCACTCCAGATTCCAAAATCATCAATAAAAAAATATCCGACAAAAAAATAGCAATAACCAGAGATTCAGGAGGAGAAAAGAAAGTAGCCAATTTAAAGGAAGAAAAATCAAAGGCACAGGTTTTGGAAGAAAGAGAAATAAGAAAACTTGCGGAAATTGCTCTTCAGCTAGAAGCACATTACAAGAAACCCCAGGATATAGAATTCGCAATTGAAAGAGATAATATCTATATTGTGCAGACCAGGCCAATAACAACCATGGAAAAAAGAATAGACATGGAAGCCCAAAGTAACAGAGAAATAAAAGGAGAAGTTATCCTTGAAGGAATTGCAGCCTCTCCTGGAATTGCTTCCGGGAAAATAAAGATAATAAAAGACATGAAAGACCTTTCCAAAATAAAAGAAGGAGATGTTCTTGTTACAAAAATGACAAATCCAGATATGGTTGTTACAATGCAAAGATCCGCAGCCATTGTTACTGATGACGGCGGTTTGACAGCACACGCTGCAATTGTGTCAAGGGAAATGGGAATTCCTGCAGTTGTTGGGACACATACTGCAACAACAAAACTCAGGGAAGGGGAAATAATAACAGTGGACGGAACAACAGGAAAAATATACAAAGGCAAGGTTTCAGAGAATATCTCCAAAGAAATTTTGCCGGTGACAGCACACACACAAACAGAGATAAAAATAATGGTAGATCTTCCAAGTTTTGCATCAAGAGCTGCAAAAACAAGAATAAAAAAAACAGGGTTGACAAGAATTGAAGGAATAATTGCAGAGTCAGGAAAGCATCCAAATTTTTTCCTTGAGAGAAACAAGATAAAAGACTATGAGGATGTAATATTCAAGGGAATAAAGGGGATTGCAGAATTCTTTGATGAAATATGGGTAAGAACTTCCGATATAAGAAGTGATGAGTTCCAGAATCTTGAAGGGGCTCCAAAAAACAAGGAAGCAAACCCTATGCTTGGAATGCATGGTATTCGTTACGGAATAAAAAATCCTGAAATACTTTATGCGGAACTGAAAGCGTTGAAAAAAGTTTCTGATCAATCCGGAGGAAAGGTAAAAATAGGAGTAATGATGCCTCAATTAATAAGTGTTGAAGAATTAAGGACTGTTAAGAAGGCTCTTGATGAAATTAAATTCAACAATGCAAAAGTCGGAGTAATGATTGAAACTCCTGCGGCAGTCCAGATAATCCAGGATTTATGCAGGGAAGGAATAAATTTCGCGTCTTTTGGAACAAATGATTTAACACAATATATGCTAGCAATTGACAGGGGCAATCCTTCAGTGCAACATCTTTACAATGAAATGCATCCCGCAATTTTGTATCAGCTTGCATATGTAATTCGCGTGTGCAAAAAAAATCATGTTGAATCAAGTATCTGCGGGCAGGCGGGAAGCAAAAAAGAAATGGTAAAGTTCCTTGTTGAAAATGGAATTTCAAGCATAAGTGTGAACGCAGATGCAGCAAAAGAAATTTCTGATTATGTTGCAGAAATTGAAAAAATAATTGTACAGGGAACAGACAAAGAACCAAGAAAATACAACCCAAAGGAAGAGCAAAATGAAAACAGCGGAGAAGAAATTGTAGATGAACTTCCACCTCCAATTTCAGATGATGAAGAAGCACAGGAAAAAAGAGAAGGAAAAAAGACAAGCGGAGAAATCATTCCGGAAATAAAGGGAATTAAAAAAAGCAGTGATGAAAAAAGAATAGAAAGAGAAATTGAAGCGATAGAAAGAGAAAAGCAAGAATTTCTTGAAAGCGAAGAGGGAAAAAAAGAGGAACTTCTTAACGATGATGAAGAAGTAGAAGATGAAAATGGCGAAAGGAAGGATAATGTTCTTGATATATTCTGAAAGTGTATAAATTTATAAATTAAAAAACCCTTGATAAACAATGGCTAAAAAGAAGGTAAGAAGAAGTGTACCAAGGACAAGTTCTGCTCCAAAACGTACGGGAGTTGAGAAGGCACTGATGGAGAATTTTGTTTCAACTCAAAGAGTTTTGGTCAATCTTTCCATAAAGGTTGAAGCATTGACTTCACAAATTTCAAAGCTTCTTGAGCTCTTTGAAATATCCGCAAAAGCCCTTGCCGAAAAGAATTTCAGAATGTCAAATGATATGGGAAATGAAAAGATAGTGCAAAAAATAGATACTCTTCTTGACCAGAATAAAATAATTGCCCGAGGGCTAACACTCATGCATGAATTTGGTTCCCATCAAAAACCAGAGCAGGGTTACCCCATGCAGGGAAAATCTCCGATTGAGCCTCCAGTCAGGGAAGCAATCACCGACGGCTACCAAAAGTCAATAGGAAGTGATGAAAAAATTAATTTTGAGAGCCCAATGCAGGACAAAAGCAGGAATTTCAAAAGGCTGCCTAAAGGACAGTAGGTCTGAAAGATGTTAAAACAAATATCCCAGAGAAACAAGGCACTTATTCTTCTTGAATTCACAAATTCTCTTCTTGCACATTCGTCTGCAGGAGAAGTAGGAAAACTGAAAAGCATTCTAAGCTATGAGGAAGAATATTCAAAAAATCAATTGGTTACTGGAGAATTAAATAAAGAAAAAATTAAAGAAATTGTTCATGAAAAAGAAAAAAATGAAAAGGGATTAAATAATTATGAACCTGGATTAAAAATAGAAAAGAGGGAAAAAGATGAAATTATATTTTCAAAAGCAATAGGACAGCCTTTGACTGCTCCAAGACCAATTATGCCAATTGAAAGAAGGCGTCCAATGGTTCTAAGAATCCCTGAGCCAAGACTTCCTCCAAACCTTCAGTATCTTAAACCGACACCTCATCAGATTGAAATAGATATTGGAAAGCTTAATCCTTTCATAAAAGATCCTACGGTAAGAAAAATAGATTGCAACGGTCCTGCGGAATACATAACAGTAATGGTTCCCATGCCAATGCACACAAACATAATTCTTAGCAAAGAAGAAATAGATGAAGTCATACGGGAGTTTGAGAAAAAGTCAAAAATACCCGCAACAGAAGGAATTTATAATGTTGTTTTGGGAAGGTTGATGTTTTCTGCGATAATTTCTGAGGTTGTAGGAACAAAGTTCTCAATAAAAAAGATGCCTTATGGCTTTTCATGATTGTTTAAAAATTAGTAAGAAATATTAGATTAATAATTTAGAATTCATAGCGGGTAAAATTTATATTAGATAGAGATTAGTTTTAGAAAAAGATTATATTAATTTATATATCCATCATCAACAACTAAAGATTATTCAAAATTATTTTTAAAAAATCGTGTTGGAAACTGCTTCATAAATTATTATTAACCATCAAATTATATAAAAAATTTATCTAATCCCTTGATTATTCAGCTTTATTCTGTATGCCAAGTCCTTCAGCCATTTCATTCTGTCAACGGACATTTGATACGCAAGCTCTTCATCGCTGAGGCTTTCCTCATAATTATATTCTATCCATTTATTTCCAATCTCATATCTTATTATAATCCTTCCATTGAATATTTCTGATTTTGTTTTCTCAAGAGACGCGTTCCCAAATTCTTCTGCAAGAAGCTGTTTTTCCTCTTCCGTGAGTATAAAACCGACAGTTTCAGCAGTTATAACCTGAATCTCCGGATTTATTGCAATTGTTTCATCCGTAAGATTTTCAGTAGGCTCAATAACAGGAACTTCTATTGTAACATTCATCTCTGTTTCATTTGAAATCTCTTCTGATGTTGTTTGTGTTGTTCCCGCAACAAGATTAAGACTGCTTGAAATTATTTCTTCATTTCCATTTATTATCCTTATTTTCAGCTCTCCTTCATTCAAAACCAAGTCAAGCTGTGACAAATCTATACTTATTATTTTTTCCCCGTCTCCGATATAATTCCCGCCAAATCCGGTTTCAGTTTCAAAGTAAGATGTTTCAACGGAAACTTGATTACCATCAACATTTAACCGTACAGTTTCATCAGAAACACTTTCTCCATTGACATAAACACTTCCCTCTTTCAACTGCACACCTTCTCCTCCTGAAAGTTCATATAAAAAACTATTTCCAAAATAAGTTGTTCCTTGTATCTCATCTCCATTTCCTTCGTCAATTGCCCTCCCTGTTGGACCAAGATTCAGGAAAAAATTAAAAGTCTTCACAAAAAAGCCAGTTATAATGCTTGTCTCGCCAGTTGACTCAGTTGTTTCTGTTTGTGTTTCCTCAGAAGTTTCAAGCAAAGGTTCTTCTGCTGTAGGCTCTTCTATAATTGATACTGATTCCTCAACTACCGTTTCTTCGGCTGCAAGTTCATCTGTTTCATTATTTATTTCAGTTTCAGTTGTTTCTGTTTGCGTTTCTCCCGAAGCATCATCGCCTCCGCTTTCATCAGTTGTTGAATAAATTGTTAATACAAAAGAAACTTCAGGATAAACTTCTCTTGTTCCTTCAATTCCATATCCATCTCCGCTTCCGGATATGGCAGTATTCTCAACATAAAAATTGCCATTGACAGTCTGCTCAGAAACAAGTTCTTTTAAACTGTATTCATAAACATTTCCTTCATTTTCAAATACAAGTTTTGACGAAGCTGGAAGCAACTCTCCCTCTTTTAAGGACATAAGAACGTTTCCGCTTATTGGTTGCCCTCCCTCATATTCAACGTTGGTATTCAGTATTGCAAAACCGGTCAGTGAGCCAAAACTAAAACCTGACAAAAAGTAAACCAATCCTATTAAAGCAGCAACAGAAACAAAAATCCATACATATTTCCTGAAATCAATCTTGCTCTCAGGGCCATGGTATTGTGAAACAACCTTTCCGTCAACTCTTTTGCTCTCATACATATAAGGTCCATAGAGCTTCCCATCTTTCTTTATGTATTTTTTATATACCATTTTACAACCTAAAGCAGTGTAGGGTAACTAAAACACTTCTTTTTTAATCTGCATTCTCAAAAGATTAAGTTCTATTTAAAGGTTTTTGTTGTAGGGTAACTGTTTAGGGGGCAGACTGCAATCAAGCTATACATGAATTATATGTTGGCCACAACTGAACAGAGTCGCTTGCTGCAACGCTCGTCTGAGTTGCAAGAAGTTTTACAATAACTCTTTCCTGGGGAGGTTGGGGAAGGTCATATCCTTCAACCATCAGGCACTCGCTTTCCTGGCTTGGGGAAAGGAACTTTGCAAAGTATCCTGAATAAATGTCATTTGTTGGAAGGTCTTCGCTGTCAAAGTAAGTTGCAACTCCTATTGGCCATACAGAGTAGACTATTCCGGAAATAGGGGTAATCAGCTCGCATTGGCCAACTAAGTTGTTGCAAAGCTCAAGAGCTCCGCATGTTCCACAGGAAATTATCTCCCCACAGTTGTTGACTCTTGTAGAACAAACCCATCCCTCACATGTCTCTGAAACAGGCTCGGATTCACATCCTGGAGAAACACAAACACCATTCACACATGTCGAGTCTCCTGTGCATGCAGGACTACATTGAACTACTTCACCATTATCATCATTATCATCATTGTCATCGTTTCCTGGGGGGTCTGTTCCTCCTTCCGATGTACCTGTCCCGAAGGTGTATGTGTCTGTAATGTCCCCCAAAAATTCCTCATTGTTTGTGTTATGAAATGATGCCACAGAAATTGTTTTGGCATTAGCAACAGCCAGTGAGGAAGTAGTGATTATGAACGTTCTTTCCTGTAGCTGGTCGAGAATTGTCATTTCATCAAATGATTCACTGTTAAATCCATCGCTGACAATAAACCTCATCCCAGTCATATCTCCTGCCCCAGCAGTCCTTTTCACAGTAACAGAAATGTCATTGCCTGATTTTGATGCTTTGGTGATATCAAGATTTATCAAAAATTGCCCAAGCCCCACAGAACCTGAACCTTCGGAAAGAATGTTTGAAACAACAAACCATACAATTCCGATGGCGACAAGAGAAAGAAGAATTATTATTACGGTGATTATAACATCAGACAATCCTCTTTTGCCCTTAATATAAAACATAATTTGGGCAAGCAAAGGAACTTTATAAATTATTTTCTTTGTATTGAAAAT
>JBBDYV010000016.1:0-8818 GCA_040900515.1 Candidatus Pacearchaeota archaeon
TAGTTTGTTGGTATATTCAATGAATTTAATGTATCAAGTCCAGTATATGTTGCAACAATAATCATGAATATAATCATTATTACACTGACAATTATTCCAATAGTACTAAGTGTCTTTCCTATTGCGGATAATGATCCTTTGCTCTTCCTGCTTTGTACTACTCCAACCACACCCAAAATCAATCCTGCTATTGGACTAAAGAAAGCAAGGACTATACTAATTATCCCCAAAGTATATGAAACATGTGAAAAATCCCCTTTTTGTTCTGACATTTTAATTTATTAAAATGACTTGACGGAATTTTACATTCCAGTCCGCCATCTTTTATCTTATTGAATAAATTAGTTCTGTTTTATAAATGTTTTCAATATACTAATTTAATACAATAATTTTTATAAGTGCCTGCATTAATCTTATTTTTAATATGGTTGAGAAGTTAGTCCTTAAAGTTGAATCAGATAAAAAATTAGAAGAGTTTGTTAAATGTTTTGAGTCTCTAAAAGGCAAGTTTGTCAAGATTCAGGATAAGGAAGAGGTACTGATTACTGGCACAGTTGACAGAGATTATGATTTCTTAAAAAATCAGAATTACAGGCTGCTGAATGCAGTCCCTTTGATTAGTTCTGAAACTGTCCACCCTCAAGAAAGTTATATTGGAGAATTCAGAACAATCACAGAAATATACTCTCTAGATTAATGGGGATACAGGGAGTCGAACCCCGGCGTCACGAGCTTCAGTCGTGTGTTCTCCCGCTGAACTATATCCCCTTTAAATCTAAAAATTTAGATAGTTTTTAAGCCTTATTAATCCGAGAATTTAACAATATTTCCTTCTGTTATATTATCCCTATCAGAAAGATTTGCGTTTATCTCAAGAACATATTTTATAGGGTGCGATGGGTAAACTGCAGGGCAAAGAACAATATTACTGCAAGGCTGAAGATTTTCCTGAATTCCAATTATTTCCCTATTTGAATCAATCCATATAATGTCTATTGGAAATTTCATATCCTTCATCCAGAAACCAGGCATGACTTCTTCTTCAAAGACAAAAAGCATCCCTTTGTTTTCATCCAGGCTTTCTCTCCCACCCAATCCAAGTGCTCTTTCCTCATCACTGTCTGCAATTTCAATAACAAAACACTTTTTGTCTTCAATACAGACTTTGCTCATTTGGGAATTGAATTCTATGTTTGCATTATTAAAATTAAAGTAGATAAAAACCAAAATTATAATTAACAATAAACTCCCAGCGATTATTTTTTTATTAACTCTCATTTTTTATTTATATTAATAGAGAATCAACTTTAAAAAATGTAAGTTGGGAATAGGCCACTACATTGGCCACGCCTGGACGATGTTGCCAATAAAAAATGTAAGTTGGGAATAGGCCACCTTCTGTCGTTTTCCGTTTCCTTTTCAGGACGGACAAAACGTGTTAACATTCGACTATGCGGCTCGAAGCCTTGCACCGGTTGAGATAGCCGTTTCAGCCTAACTTAATAGGATCGTTTCTGTTCCAGAGCTTACTCTCGCGAGTATCCCCTTTTCAAGGGACAACCTTAATGTGGTGGGCGGACCTTTCCTCACGACGCGAACATTGCTATTCGCGAAGTCCCGAAGGAGAACTAAATATCGATATTTTTCGACGTTTGCTCATTTAAGAGCTAAGTTCCGAAGTTAACTACCCAACTTACAGTATTACTGATAAAAAAACATTTAAAAACTTTCCTATATCCATCCAATAATGAAAAGTGGTATTATAGTTGTAATAGCAGTTATTGTTCTTTTGGCAGCTGTTGGGGGTTATATCTATATTTCAAACTCCGATTATGATGATAGTGATGGGGTTTATTGCACGGCGGACGTTTTTGAATGTCCCGACGGCTCCTTTGTAAGCCGAAACTCCAATAACAACTGCGAATTCTTTGCATGTCCAGCAACAAACGGAAATAGTCAGGTAAACAATTCCATTCCCGAGCCGCAGACTGTAAATCTTGATATTTCTGGATTTGCTTTCGTTCCAGCAACAATGCAAATAAATGTTGGCGATACTGTTATATGGACAAACCAGGACAGTACAAGTCATACAGTCACTTCAGATTCAGGAAATGAACTCAATTCTCCTTATCTTTCCCAAGGACAAATATATTCACATACTTTCACATCTTCAGGAACGTTTGATTACCACTGCAAGCCCCATCCCTCAATGAAGGGGAAGATAATTGTGAGATAAAATGACAAAAAAGATTTATATACAAAAAGAGGAGAATTTTGAGAGCATATTGTCTTGGTTAGATAAAAACCGTTCTGCTGGAGAATTTCATTATTATTTAAATAGAAAACCAATAAATCGCAATAAATTTATTCATTTATTTAGAAAAGCAAACTTATATGAAGGGGGCTCTCTTGAATTAAAATTATCTGAGAATTCCAATCTTGTGTTTGAAGTTAGCGCCTCTTTTATAAACGGTGATAAAAATCATTTAAGACTAAGCCATCTTTATATCATTCCTCCCATGAAAAGTAAAAAAGACCTTTCTTTATATATTTAAAATGACATTTAAAGATTTTATAAAATTAAGTTGGGCAAAGGTAATTCTAACAATTGTCCTATTCATATTATCCTTAGCCATATTTGAAATTCCCATTAAAATTTGTCTGATTGTTCAAACACTGCCACCATTGACAGAATGTTCGGTTAACATTGTGGGTTTAATATTAAATTTAATTATCAGTTATTTGATTTCTTGCCTAATAGTTTTCACTTACAACAGAATAAGGGGCAAAAAATAAAAAATGAAACTAACAAAACACGTTTGGTACAAGATTGTAATAACAATGATTGTTTTCTGGCTTGCCGACTTTGTGATGCACATTACTGGAGTTGGAGAAAGCAATTATTATTATGTTCTTAAGCTGATGAATTCTTTCCTTCTCGCATTTATTTGGTTCACTGCTTTTGATGAAAGACACAAGCAAGTATGGAAAAGAGGACTTTATGCAGTAATTGCAGGAACATGGATTTCATTCACTTACCTTATGACTTCATACTCTGGGCTGGTTCAATGGCTTGGGTTTGAAGCATATTATGCCCCTCCTCCATTTGTGATTTTCGGGCTATTTTTGCCGCCATTTTTCTGGTGGATTTATCATCTTCTGGTATTTTGGGCTGGTTTGGAACTAGCAAAAGTTTTGATAAAGAAATGAGAATACAATATTAAAATTAGTTTAATAACAGTTAATCTAAAACATATTCTTGAGATTATTCCCTCATTATAATTAAATTATATTATTTAATAAAAACTAAGAAATTATTTTTATCCCGTCGTGTTGGCTGTCCAGTCCTGCTTCACAGCGTAGCTTGTAACATCTGCTGTTTTCTCAAAGAGAGTGTAAAGCCAGTTAAGATATATTTCTGTTCCTTCAATCAGGCTATTCAATGAATTAATCTGCACATTATTTACAATAAAAACATATCCCACACTAACAACAAAAAATATTGCAACAATTTTCACAACCCCTGTTGCCATTGACTGTCTTTTCTGAACTATTGCAACCACAGCTATTATAACAAGTATAACAATCCCCACAAATACCCATCCAGCTCCAAATGCGTCAAGCCATGCCATATGAAATCAAAGGGGTTCAAGTTGAAAAATCTTTCTAAAACCTCGCACACCACTCACATCCTTTTTCAGGGCACTCACTATTAAGAAATTCAAGTGCCTTTTTCCATGTGTTTTCAGCGTTTTTTACATTAATTATCATTTTCTTGAGCGTTGTATCAAATATGACTTCCCCTGTTTCACTGACTTCCTTTGGAACATAAAACAGCAGAAATCCAAAATCCTCTGTTTCATATCCGTTTTTTCTTAAAAGGTAATTGTAAATATCAATCTGCAGCTGGTAATGCTCATGAGTATCTTCCTTAAGGTCATAGCCTCTTGTTTTATAGTCAAGAACAATGAGCTTTTTGCCTTTTTGAAGAATATTATCTACAGCTCCTTTCAGCTCATTTCCATTTTCATCCATGAATGAAATTCCCTTTCTGTTGTTCTGCCATATTTTCAAAAGTTCATTGTCATTGAAAAGATTCATACCTACACAGTCATGATGCTCTGCTATTTCCGGCGGTAAAATTCCCCTGTCCCTAAATTTATCGAAGTGAATTTTTAATACCCTATCCATTCCGGAAGGCAAGGAAGGAAAAATCCCTACAGGTCTTTTCCAAACCCCATTTTTTTCTAACCAGAAGCAACGAGGGCATTCCTGCATTAAATTCAGCGATGAAGGCGAAAGTCTAAATGTTTTACGATTTATTTCCATAATAAACAAAAGTGCCATAGATTATTTAAACCCTGCTTTATGAATGTTGAAATGGTTTCCTTGATAGGGCTTATTGAAAAAGCAAGGAATTATTTTCTGGATAAAAAAAGAATCAGGATAAGGGAATCTCTGCCTCATTACTCAACTCCAATAGATCTGGCGAATATCTACAATAACGGTGCAACCCGCGAACAAAAAGAGTATATTGACTGGGTTTTGGAAAAATATTCCGACAGATTCAAAAAAGAAACAAGATATTTTATAGATGCTCTGAAACAAAGCCAAAATGATAATAACAAACCCCATTCAGGTTAAGAAAATATTGAGATTCACAGAAAAAAGAAAAAGAGAACTCATTGCCGCGTATCTTAGTATGTATCCTGAGGAACTTGCATCATATTATAACTATATGGGTCCAAATGAAAAAAGATTTGTCGATGAGGAAGTTATGTCGAATGCTCCAGAGAACAAAAGAAAAGACTTTGAATTCTATAAAATACACCCCCTAGAATTAAGGAAAGCCCTTGCAAAGCCAGGATTGGAGCAGAGAGCAGAATAACTATCTCTTTTTTCTTTCGTTCAATATTATTGTCGCAAGATCATAACTTACCCACTCTT
The DNA here is from genome assembly GCA_040900515.1 of Candidatus Pacearchaeota archaeon. Lineage (GTDB taxonomy): Archaea > Nanobdellota > Nanobdellia > Pacearchaeales > GW2011-AR1 > JAGVNG01. The sequence goes on from JBBDYV010000016.1 coordinate 4,948, forward strand.
TCTCGGGAGATGTAATTCGATAAAAAAGATTGTAATTTTCAAATTCTTTGACAATATTACCAAGTTCCTCTATTGAGAGATTTTTGTATTTTTCTTTAAGTTCAGCTTCAAATTGCTCTCTCTTATCTATTCGCATCCTTGATTCTATTAGCCTTTGCCACAATGTTTTCATGCTTTTTCCATACTTTGCTTATTGAAATATTTTATGATAAAATATATCCTTTTTTAAAGAAACCTATGTTGAAATATATAACCGAATCTTCTATCTTTACAACCCAAGCAGTTTATGCACTAAGAAAGCAGGCCATACAAGTGCTTTCAACACTCCAAGAACACCATCCCAAAATCCTGTCGCAGCCTGTATGTAATAAATCGCAGCTCCAATGAAACCCAATCCATACACTCCCCCTCCACTGCACTTATACACTGCTTTGTCACTCTTCCAGATTCTTTTCCATTTCATAACTTAACTAAGAAAAAACCTATTATAAATTTATCTCCCAAAACCCCAAATATTTCTTTCCTTCACGAAGTATTTCTTTATTGAATCTTTTATAGCCTCTTTTTCATTTTCTAATACTCTTATTTGAGGATTGTATAAAGAATCTACAACAGCCATTTTTATCCTGTATTCTTTTCTCAATTCACTTTGCCCTGAATTTGCATAGAGCACTCCTGCGACAACAGAAAGTCCAACAAACCACCCAAAAACTTTTCCCAATAAGGAATTCTTTGGTTCTCTAGATCTGATTTCTGTCTGGTCCAAAGTTCCAGGACTTCCAGTTTCTCTCCTTTCAGAATTTTCATCTCTTTTTTCTTCCATGCTATTTTTTATTTCACACCTCTATATAAATTTTTTGGTAAAAATTAGGAAAAATTGCAAAAATATCAAAATTTTCATAAAATCTCTCTATTTAAATTTAAATGTTCTTTTGTTTTTTCCAAAAAACAAAACCCACCCGCCTCCCTGATAAAAAATAAAAACTAATTCGGCAGAATATATCAGTTTAATTCTGCTGTTCAGAGTCATCAGCACTGTTCCCGGCATCTTCATCTTTTTCTTCCGAGCTTTCTTGGCTCATTTCTTCTGATTTCTCTGATGTTTCCTCTTTCTTTTCCTCCGACTGACCTTCTTCCGTTTCCCCTGTTTCTGCAGAGGATTCAGAAGTGTCTTCAGAAACATCTTCTGTTGTATTTTCTTCTTCGTCTGTCATTAACAATAAAGAAAATGAAGATATAAAAAGATTTATGTTTGGGAGAAAAACCAAAGAAAAAATTAAATTTTATGTATCTTTTCTTCAATAATTCTTGATATAGGCTTACCTGTTTTTTCTTTTAACTCCTTTAACTTATTTATAGTAGCCACAGATAGAGTTATATCTATTCTTTTTCTTTGAAAAGGAAGTTCTCTTGTTTTGTCATATTCTTCCAATATTTTATAATCTTCCTTATACTTCTTCAATATCTTGTTTATTGTTTTTTTATCTAATTGCATTTCTCATTCTCCTTTCTATTTTTGGGACATCATGAATATTCTGTTTTGCTATTGAAGTTATATGGTAAACTAGCATCTCCCTGTCAATTTGTTTTTTATATTGCTCTGCAAACACATGAGAAACAAACATAGCTGTTCTCTTGTTTCCATCTGAAAAAGGGTGGTCAACTAAAATTGCTCTCAATAAATAAGCCAATTTTTTGTAAGAACCTATTTTTTTATCATCTAGTTTATCCACAGCATAATCGAGGCTTGAGTCGTTTCTTAAGTTTCCTCCAAATCCTTTATTAACACGTAGCAAATCTTCCTTGTCAATTTTCATACACATAAATAATGTAGAGTTGTTTATAAATGTTTCGCTAAGTAAGCAATTTTCATACACATAAATAATGTCAATATAATAATATTATTAAGATAATACCCAAAGAAAAAGAAAAAAACCGAAAATAAAAATAAAAAAATTGATTGCGGAAGCGACTTTGCTTTAATTAAAGTTAAAAGTCTCTTCTACCACGTCCACCACTACCGCCACCATATCCTCCGCTTCTTCCACCGCCTCGACTTCCTCCTCTATCTCCTCCTCTGTCTCCAAAGTCTCTTCTAGGTGGTCTTGGTGCGTCAGGGTCGAAAGGCTTAGCTTCATTAACTTTGAGCTTTCTGCCTTCAATATCCTTGTCATTCATGGCTGAGATGGCCTTTTTTGCATCATCATCGTTTGCAAAAGTGACGAATCCGAATCCTTTTGATCTTCCTGAAAACTTATCTTTGAGAACGGTAGCTTCTGTTATGTCTCCGAATTCAGAGAACATAGTTTCAAGCTTTCCATCATCAACGCTCCATGGAAGATTTCCAACATATACTTTCATTTTATTTATTTCCTCCTTACAGCTTTCTTACCTTAGAAATAGTTCGAACCTTCAACTCAAACATTTTTGCTGAATCTCTGAATCTTCCCATTCTAACGATGTGATAATGGGGAAATGAGGGTTTAAAAACTTTTAGAGAAGGAAAGATTAAATAAGAAAAGAGTTATTGATAAATAATATAGTCAATAATATTATTTTGCAGGGATTTTTTTACTAAAATGGGTGCTGGATATTTTTTCAGCTACAATGATGGAAATCTCCCCCTTCAAAGAAGTTCCATAAACATTAATCTTGCTGACATCATTCTCAAAGTCTTTATCATCTGAATTTAAGACTTTTTTTAGAAATTCCTCATTGCCTTGTATTACGATGTTTGCCTTTGCATCATCTAAAATATCAAATTTACCATTTTTATTTATCTTGACAAAAAATGTTTCGTCTTTATCTAAAACAGAAATCTTTATTGTAATAGGTAAGAAAAGAGAGTATTTTGCAAGATCAAATTTTTTTTCAATTTCATTTAATTTTGATTCTATATTTTCTTTAACGCCTGCAGTAACCAAAGGAGCAAGAACAATCAAGAACATCAATAATAAAGCTAGTTTCATTCATTTTGCATTCTTTATCTCACTTATAAGTCTTTGTATGGAGTTTTTGATTTTATGGAGAAGATTTAGGTAAGTCTTTTAAATTCATTTTTCCTCATTTTAACAATGGCAAAAGGGGATGACAATAGTTATTCAAAGGTAATTCCAAAGATAAATTGGAAGCAGCCAGATAGATGGGTAGTTGGATTGGTTTTGCTGTATGTTTTTTCATGGTATCTTTTCAATGATATGTTCAATCTTATATCTGTAGAAGGGCTTGGAACAATAGGGCATTTTTTTAATAATCTAAACATTCCCGTCGCCTTTCCTTTCTTCTTTAGCTTTTTAGTGATGATTTCAGTATTGTTAACATTTATCATACGAAGCACTTTTGACTCAAATCATAAAATGGTGAATACTGTTATGGGAATCTGGATTTATTTTGGGACTTTCTTAATGGTTATAGCCATGACTCTAATGTTGCAGGGATTTGCACCAGATTATGAAGTAATATGGTTGTTTGGTTTAACCAGAAATGCGATTTATCATCTCGGTGTTTTTCTCTTCCAGATTCCAGCCATAATTTATTTCGCGCTGTTTAGGTAGTGGGAGAAAGTTTTTAAGAAATAGAATTATAGAATAATATGAAGAAACCAACCAATAAACATAATCTTGAAAGGGAAATAAAATCCCTTAGCTTCTGGCTGATTATTATTGGAGTAATTCATATTCTCGCAGCAGGATTCCTCTCTTTCTACTGGGGCTTTGTTCTTATCGGATTTGGAATATTTTCATTAATATACAAAAAACCAGTTGTTTTCCTTATTTTTGGAATTCTTATAATCATCGCAGGGCTTTCCAACCTTTCCTCTTCCCTGCTTGAGATAAGTTATTACAGTGGTAGCGGTTTCAGTTATTTCTGG
>JBBDYV010000017.1:0-1342 GCA_040900515.1 Candidatus Pacearchaeota archaeon
AAAAATTTTAATTTTTACTTGTCATTGTGCAATTAAAATTTCAATTTCTCTTTTAGAAAAACTTCCCCCCCCCCCCCCCCCCGATCAGTAGTTTTTCTTTGGAATTGCTCAGCAAAACAAAATCATCAACATATCTTAGGTAATACTTAACTCTTAATTTATGTTTGACAAAATAATCTAATTCATTAAGATAAACATTAGAAAAGAATTGTGAAGTTAAATTACCCAGAGGCATGCCTTTGCCTTTTGGATTATCGATAACATTATTTTCTAAAATCCTTCTAATTAACCATATAACTCTTTCGTCTTTTATTTTTCTTTTCATAATATCTGATAGGATTTCATGGTCAATACTCTGGAAATAATGTTTTATATCTGCCTTGAAACAATAGCCATAAGAGCTGAAATTTTTAGTAACTTTTCTTCTGAATTTTTCAAACCTCTTTAAAGCAAGCAGAGTTCCTTTACCCTTCCGGTTTGCACAGGAATCATGAATGAATGTTTTATCAAAAATCGGCTCAATAATCCTAACTAACGCATGATGAATAATTCTATCTCTGAAATCTGACTTGCTAATTTTACGAGTTTTCGGGTCTCTTAAAATAAATGTTATTAATGGTTTTGGGTTATATTCTTCAGATTTTAATTCATAATGCAAATCCAAAAGATTTTTTTCTAAATTCTTCTCAAAATCAATAACATAGGATTTCTTTGTCTTTCCTTTTCTTGCTCTTTTCCAAGCAAGAATTAAGTTACGCATTGAATAAATTTCAGGATAAAGATTATTAGTTTTATCGACCATCTTAATATGAACCTAGCCGACCGAGCCATTCGACCATTGTCATTCGAGTTAGCAAGAATCCTGTTGTTGGAGTTCACATCAGAATTCCTGTTCAAATAGAATCTGGACAATGGATGTAGCACAATTACCAATTGCCACCATAGATTCATATTTCACAAAGTTACTTAATGTCTCTATTGAATTTTACTGCTTTCTTACAAAAGACTAATAATTGTGCGTGTGGCCCAGCCATACCCTTATCTTAAATAAGCATTGGCTAGGAATCCTAGAAAGAAAGATTAACTTATAAATTTACTTATTTCTCAATTCAGAATCTACAGAATCCCTCAAAGATTTCAAGTCTGCAAAATATTTCTCTTGTATCTCTTTCTGTTTCTTAACAGCATCATTCAAAAATTTTTGCGAACCAGCTTCGCTGGTTCTCACAACCACCACCCGACCATTGCCATCCGAGTCAGCAAGAATCCTGTCGCCGGAGTACACATCAGAAAGCCTGAGCAAACAGAATCAGGACAAGCCATTTTTTCTCGTATAAAGAGT
>JBBDYV010000018.1:0-8752 GCA_040900515.1 Candidatus Pacearchaeota archaeon
TGGAAATTACAGATTAAAAGAACCTTTTTCACAAACGGAAAAATATAAAATGACTATAGATAAGGAAAAATTTGAATTAGAAATTAATCGTTACAGAAGAAGGGATATGGAAGACATGGTTGACTTTCCAATGACTGTTCTTGATGATGAAGACTTTGATGAAGAAGATGTTGATGCTCCAAACACCCTTGAAAAAAAGTCTGACAAAATAATGAAAGAATTTCCTGATGATTTTTGGAGAGAGTGATTGAAGAACATATCTAATTTTTTATGACATTGGGTTAATATTTGAATTTCCTTTCATAATTTTTATGATTTGGGAACCTCATGATTAAATCTTCTCGAGAGCAATCACATTAGGAATTTTATATAGTCCAGTATCGGCTGTTATTAATGGAACTCCATGAATTTGTGCAACAGCAACATATAAAGCATCATAAATAGTTATGTCATATTTGATAGAGTTTTCTATGGCCTTTATCAGTAATGAATTGTTTATTTCAACCATATTCATGTTCAAGTCAAAAACATCCCTGTTAGCTCTAATAAGTTCTGATTCTTTCTTCTTATTATACTTTAATGCATTTAATATTTCTAATAAAATTAAATCTGGGGCAACTAATATTAATTCCCCTCTTAGAAAAGATTCTTTTAATTGCAAAGCTTTGTCTGAATTCTTCTCATTAAGAAACCATTTAACTGCAATTGATGTATCTATTATCTTTTTTTGTCTCTCCATTTTCTTATTATAGAAACGCTATCCATTTTGCCGTCAAAAATACCAGATTCCCTTATTTTATCTATGTCTTCACTAGCTTTTTTCCTTTTCTCTAAATCAACCTTTCTCCTATTTTCCAAATTCTCAATTATGGCTCTTCTCAAGACAGCACTCCAATTAACATCATCATGCATTCTCATCTTTTCTTTTAATTCCTTTTTTACCCTTAAAGATATTATTTCATCCATTGTAATACTTGTATTACTTGTATATACTTAAACCTTTCGCTTAATTTCTGTTTTACTTCCCCTCGACAAACGGCACAAAGACGAAGCCGGGAATTTCTGTTTTTACAATAAATTCTGCTCCCTGCCTCTGAATGACAACAATATTCTGCTCGAAAACAGGGCCTTTTGGCGCGACAAGAATTCCCTTGTCTTTCAGCTGGTTTAAAAGTTCTTTTGGAATTTCCCTGCAGGCAGCACTTATGAGAATCCTGTCGAGGGGAGCTTCTTCAGGCAAACCATTAAAACCATTGCGACGATAAATTTTCACATTATTATAATCCTCTAAATTAACTTTTGACTTTGCAACCAAAGACTTCAAAATTTCCAAGCCGAAAACCTTTCCTTTCTTTCCGACAATTTTTGAAATCAAAGCAAGGACATAACCAGAACCAGAGCCTGCTTCGAGAATTTTCTGTCCCGGCTTCAAATCCAATTCTGAAAGCATTAATGCAATTGTATAGGGCTGGCTTATTGTCTGCCCGTGGCCAATAGGCAATGCAGTGTCTTCATAAGCCTGTGATTTTAAATTATCGGGAATAAAATCTTCTCTTCTAACTCCATAAAAAGAATCTATTATGTCCCTTGAAAACCCTTCTTCTTTCAAGCTCTTCAAAAGTTGAACCTTGTTCATCTTTTATTTTTCAGATTATTTTTAATTAATATTTAAATCTCCTTTCATATTCATATATTTTTTGGCTAATTTTGGATTCCACAAATAGATTAAAATATCATCTCTAGAAAATCCTATTTTGTTAATGCTTTCTAAGTAATTTAAAATAACTAAATAAGTTTGCCACATTACTTTTTTAGGGAGTTTTTTCCAAATTTCTGTTTTGTTGAACTCACTGCTATATTTTTCAATTGTTTTCTCAACCATCGAAACAGTCTCCAAGGTAGGGCTTCTTGCAAATATATTTAACAGTTTATTTTCCATAAATATTAGTATATCAATTGATATATAAACTTTTCTATAATAAAAATTAAAGTTTCAAACTAATCACTTTACTTATTCCATCATGCATACGACGGCCACACTTGGACGGAGTCATAGACGTGAACTTGTTTCACGGAGTCATGACTATAATTTCAAGCTAATAACTTTGCTAAGCCCGTCATGCATACTGACCCCATAGATGTTCGTTGCGTTGCTGATTATCTCATCATTGTGTGATATTACAATATACTGTCCTTTCTGCATGTATTTATTCAACAGCGAAGCCAAACGCTCCGAGTTTCTTTTGTCAAGAGCAGCATCTATTTCATCAAGAATATAGAAGTGATAAGGATTCAATTCTTGTATTGCAAAAATAAGGGAGATTGCAACAAGAGTCTGCTCTCCTCCTGAAAGTGAAGTTACATCAAGATATTTTCCATGTCCTGTCTTGACTGTTATCTGAACTCCTGAACCTGGCTCAAAAGGCTCTTTTGGATTTTCCAAGTCAAGAGAGACATGTCCTTTCATGCTTATCTGTGAAAAGTTTCTTGCGAATATTTCATTCAAAGAGTTAAGGGTTTTCATAAATGTCTTTTTCTTTTTGATATCTATTTCCTGTATAATTTTCATAATACTTTCTTTCTCTTTGGAAATAACATCTGTCTTTTCCTTTACCGCATCATATTCATTTTTAACAGAATCATAAACTTCCAAAGCACGCATGTTTACCGTTCCTATAAGAGTTATTGATTCTTGGGTTTTTGCAAGTCTTTCTGATAAAACCTCCTTGCTTGCCCTTATTATCTCAACCCCATCATAAGCAAGCATTTCTATTTCAAGATTTTCTATTACTGCATCTGCCTTTGCCTTCTCTATCTTGAAATTATTTATTACCTGCTCAACATTTTGAATGGTGTTTTGTTTTGATGAAATTTGAATTTCGTTTTCTCTTATTCTTTTTCCAAAACTGTCCCTTTCTGAGATAAGCCTTTGGAATTTCTTGCTCAACTCCTCTTCCTGATGTTTTTTCTTTTCAAACAGCGAATGTTTTTCATCCATGTCATCCTTCAAATCCTGGATATCATTTTCCAAATCCTCTTCTTCCCTTGACATCTGTTTCAAGGAAATTTTTGCCCTTTCCAACTCCCTTTGCTTAAAAGAAATTTCTGAGCTTACATTTTCAGAAGTTCTTAAAGATATTTCTTGGAGTTCAACCCTTACTGTTTCATATTTCTGTTCTATATTTGAATAATCATCAAAATTTTTTTCAAGCCTTTTTCTTATTTCCTCAAGTCCGGAAATTTCTCCCTTCAAATTATCAATTTTTTCCTGAAGGTTTTTTATCGAGTTTTTCTTTTCTTCAATTCCGGAGAGTTTTATAACATCTGCTTCTCTTTTTGATATTTCCAGATTTATCTGCTCTATATCTTTTGCTAGGATGTCCTTTTTCTTGTAAAGCTCCGCAATTTCCCTGTCAGACTGTTTTATCTCTTCTTTCAGCTTGTCAACCTTGGGAAATGTTTCCTTGTGAATGTGTTCCATATGGTCTCTTGTTATCTTGCTCTTGCATACCGGGCATATATCCATCTTTGAAATCTTTTCTATAAGAGCGTTGGCTTTTTCTATTTCTTTTTCATTTGAATAAGCAATCTTTTCGAGTTCCCTTTCCCTCTTTGTCATCTGCTCAAGTGCGTGTTTTTTATCTGCCAGAGATATTTTTAATGATTCAAGTTTTCCTGGACTTGCATTACGGTCAAATAAATCCCTGTAAACTGCTTCCATCTGTTTTACAAGCAAGCCGGCTTCGTTGGAGTTTGAATGGAACAATGATTTTTTGTCTTCAATTCTTTCCCTTACTGATTTAAGCTCTGATTTTATCATATAGAATTTTTTTCTCTCCTCCTCAACTTTCTCGAGTTCCTTTTTCTTTGCAGCAACATCTTTTTCTTTCTTTGTTTGTGGGCCTGTTTTCCCAGAAAGTTCGCGTATGGAAGCTTCATTTTCATTTACCAAAACCTTTAGATCCTGCTTTTGTTTTTCCAGTGCTCCTTTTTTTGTTTCGTAGTTTTCAAGCTTTACTCCTTTACCTGCTAGTTCCGCTCTTATGTTTGCAATTTCCTGGTTTAAAGCTTCCTGCTGGATTCCAGTTGATTTTTGTATTTCGGAATTTATTGAAGAAATTTTTGATTCAAAGCTACTTATTCCTGCCTGAAGTTCTGCAATTTCCTTTCTGACTTTTTCGATTTCCTTGTTTTTTTCCTGTATATTTTTATTTATTTGTTCGAGCTCCTTTTTCTTTTTTGTCAAATCTCCGCTGATGATGCTTGCAGTGAATTTCCTTGAGTCCAGTTCAAGTTTCTTGAACTTTAAGGCCTGTTGCCTTTCCCTTTCAAGATTATTAAGATATGATGTTCTTTCCCTCAAAATTGCAAGGACTTCTTTTAGCTTTTCATCTGTTTTTTCAAGTTCATGGAGTGATTTCTCTTTTCTTGATTCATAAACAGAGATGCCTGAAACTTCCTCTATTATCTTTCTTCTCTCTTCATTATGCATCCTTACAAAATTCTGAATTTCTCCCTGCTGAATTATATTGAATCCGTTCGGGTCTATTCCTGCTTGTGCCAGAAGAGACAGAATTTCCTGTCTTGTCTTGACTTCATCGTTAAGTTTGTATATACTCTGCCCGTTTTTTCGGACTATTCTTTTGATGGTTACTTCATTGCTATTTATTGTGAAGATTTTATCAGAGTTATCAAAAACAAGCTCAACAACCGCTTCTTTTGCAGGAGATGCTTCTTTTGTTCCGAAGAAAATAAGGTTTCCTGCTTTTGCCGCCCTCATTGACTTAGAACTCAATCTTCCAAGAACAAAGCATAAAGCATCAGCAACATTGCTCTTACCAGAACCGTTGGGACCAACAATCACATTTATTCCCTGGGTGAATGGAATTTCTGTTTTTCTTACAAAACTCTTGAAACCATGCATCACCAGCTTTTTTATGAAAACCATTTTATTTATTTTTAATGATAATACGAAATTTATACGATGAAAGTGTTAATAAAAAGATAACCTCCAAATTATATTTATATCCAACGTCCTTTTACATATATCACTATTATCAATCAGATTGTCTTTTAACACCTTATTCTTATCGAATTAATCTGGATTTTTAAAGAATTCGGGGATGAAAATAATTGAGTTATTAGAGCTTCGCCTGTTCCAAATCCGCCACAGCATTCTGCCATGTAATCCATGTTTTTCTGAATAAACCGTCATCTTTGTATTTCAAAGCGTGCTTTTCCAAAAATCTGATTGTGTTAGGATCTGATGCATACCCCGAGCCTATTTCTGGGCCGTATTTTTCCTTCAAAATTGTCATTTCCTTCTCTCTTACATCCTTTGCGAGTATAGACGCTGCGGAAACAGAGATATGATTAACATCTGCTTTGTGCTCACATGCCACATTAAGGTTTGATAAATCATCAATCTTTGTCTTCAAGAAATCTTTCCATTTAATTATTCCGGGAGAAGGGCAGTCCACAACAACATTTATTCTCACAGTATCTGCTTTCTGGTCCGAGTTTATTCTATTTATTATCTCAGCACATGCTATCGCTTCAACTTCATTGAGTTTTGTCCCACTTGCGTTGCTCTCGGCTATTTCATCCGGGTAAATAACTACAACTTCAAAGTTCTCTGCTTTCTCTCTTATAACGTCAGCAAGAAAAGCACGCCGTTTTGGGGTGAGTTGTTTACTGTCCTTGACTCCAATCTTCTTGAATTCCTGCTCTGTCTCCTTATCAATAAGGCAGCCAGCAAGAACCATCGGACCAATTACCGGACCTCTTCCTGCATCGTCTATTCCAAGAATTAATTCCGACATTTTAAAAAAAAGACAAAGTTGTTTTTAAAGATTTATAACTTCTATCAGGTAGTTTGAAATATTAATAAAGTTGAAGGTGTAAATGATAATATGGATGAAAAGAGGGTAGCTGAGTTTATTGGAATTATGCTCGGGGATGGCTCAATTGGAATTTATGACACCAAAGCAGGAGATAAGATAAAGAAACATCGTGTAGTTAAAGTGACTTTAGATTCCAGAAATAAGAAATATATAATTTATGTATCTAATTTGATGAAGGAAGTATTAAATACCGAACCAAGAATTTTTTTCAGGAAAAAAGAAAATGCCGTGGATATATCAACCCATAGAAAAGAAAAATTAAACTTTGTTCTGAATGAGTTAGGGCTTAAAATTTCTCCAAAATGGAATAACATGGAAATTCCAAAAAAGTTCATGAAAACAGAGCTTTATTCACATGTTTTAAGAGGTTTGTTTGATACAGATGGTTCAGTTACTATTTTTAATAACAATGGAATAATTTATCCTAGAATTGAAATAAAAATATGCCCATCTCCAGCACAAAAACAGTTTATAGAAATAATTGATAATCTTGGTTTTAATTATAAAGTTCAGAAGTTAGATAAGGGAGAAATTAGAATAAGAATAAGCGGAAAAACTGAGTTAAAAAAGTGGTTTGAAATTGTTGGGAGTTCTAATCAACTTTACATCGATAGAGCTAAGCAATTTCTATAAAGAAAAGCTTTATAAGGAAATTTCATTAGGTTTTATTAGGGTGAGGGAAAGAATTCCTGGTACACATCATAGCGGAGTAGAGGAGCCAGGAGTCCTCGCAGAGTTTTCACGGTTAAATGCTATGAAAGCGCGAAAGGCCCATAACCCTGAGATCGTGGTGTTCAAATCCCACCTCCGCTATTTTCCTTTAACAATAACTTTTAAAACTTGATAATTGCTTTCTATTTATATGCCAACATCGCATAAGCTCTGATAAATCAGGCAAAATACGATTGGTCTAAAGCCCACATCGCATAATGGTATTGCACGAGATTGCTAATCTCGGCCCTTCGGGGCTCGCAGGTTCGATTCCTGCTGTGGGCGTCATTATATGATGAGCACAGGAATTTCAGTTCCTGCACTGGGCGTTGACTTCCCGTCAACGACCTTCACAAAATTTGTAATTTTAGTGTGGGTGTAATCTTTTAGATTACCCTAACATCTTCCCAAGCGTGGTAAGCTGTGGGCGTATAGGGGGAGTGGAAGATTTTAGTTAAGTTTTTATAGAAACTTAAATATAAAAATAAAATGGAAAAGAAGAGTTATGTTATTATTGGAGTTATTGCAGTGATTGTAGTAGCCCTTGGTGTAGCATATTTTGTATTGAATTCCGGAGCAGTTTCTAGCGGAGGAGTTTCTGTTGAGTTAAGATATGTTCCATTAAGTCAAGTCCAATTAGAAAAAGTAGGTAGTGCAATTTTGGGTAGTGATTTTATACAAGATGTTCCAGAAAAACATCCCATTGCATTAACATTTTATGGGTTTGAAGGAAATGAGCAGGTCGTACACGATAGTTTTCTTATAGGAAAAGGACAATTTCTTAGTGAAGGAGAACCAGAAATCCAACTTGCTTTAGATGCTAAATACATTGATAGTTTTGAAGAACAAGGAATGTGTGAAACAATAAAGCAAGCTATAAATAAGGGGGATCTTCAATTTCATAGCGATAAAGGGAAAGCTACTTTGCTTATAGATTATTCAGGGATGTTAAAACACAGAGATTGCTTTGGTGTTGACTTTTAGTTAGTTTCTTAAAATCAAAATCAAACAATTTTTAAATTGCTCTTGACTTTGTAATCCATGAAAGAGGTAACTATTCTTGGCATTAATGGGAGTCCCAATAAAAATGGATTGTGTACAAATCTTCTTAAAAAATCTTTAAAGGTTGCTGAAAAATACGGGGCAAAAACAAAAATAATTCACCTTGTTGACATTGAAAGAAAATTCTATAGTGGAAGTCTTGGAAAAAAACCACAGAAAGATTTCAAGCCAATAGCCAAGGAAGTGCTTAATGCTGACGGGCTTGTACTTGCAACTCCTGTTTATTGGATGAATATGAGTTCGTTGATGAAGGAATTTATAGATGAATTGACTTTCCTTGAAATTGACAATTTTAAGATGGAAGGAAAGGTTGCCGGTTTCATAGCAACATGCGAGGAAGACGGAGGGTGGCAGACTATTCTTAACATGGCTGGTCCTTTGTCGCATATGGGGCTCATATTTCCCCCATACTCCATGGTTTTTTACAACAGAAGATTTCCCGGCAAAAGCGAACATGCATGGATGAGGAAGGATTTTGAACTGCTTGGAAAAAATGTTGTTGAACTGTGCAAGATGATAAAGTCCTATGAACCTAATTGGGATTATAAGAAAAAGAGGAAAAAATAATATGAAAAAACCAAACCTATTATTGCTTGGGGCATCTGGAGGAGTTGCACAGGTTTTTCTTCATTATCTTGTTCACCACAGGGATATATTAGGAAAGTTAGTCCTTCTCTCTGGAAAGAACAGAATAAAGAACAACATGCATTTGGAACATAGAAAGTTGGATTATACTTATGTTGAAAGAAGAATAAATCCTGAAAACAAGGATGATTTCAAAAACATATTAAAAAAGTATGACATAAATATTGTTCTTGACCTTACAGATATTGAAACTATTCCATTGCTTGAAGCCGCAAATGAAGTGGGAGTTAGTTACATAAACACTTCAATGAACGCGGATGATAAAACGGTTGATAAATTAATATTTGACATTTATCCTAGAAAAGAGAAGCTAAACAATGCAGTGCATATCCTTTGTTCTGGTATGAATCCAGGGGTTGTAAACATGTGGGTTAGATATGGGATTTCAAAATTTGGTATTCCTAAAGAAATTGTTCATTTTGAATATGATA
>JBBDYV010000019.1:0-8537 GCA_040900515.1 Candidatus Pacearchaeota archaeon
AGCTTAATTGAGGGGTTTTAATCTTATAAAAGAAATTATTCCTATCTTGTTTGGTTAAGAAATAAATTCTTTTCATTACTCTTTAAAGTGCTTTTACTTTAAATAGTTTATGTTTTTGTACTGCCAATACTATTATACAATATAAGCTTCCGCCGGGAATCGAACCCGGAACCTCCGCATTACGAGTGCGGTACTCTAAGCCAGTTGAGCTACGGAAGCAATAACAATTTGACATAAGTTTTATTAATAATCTTTTCCCTAAGCATATATGAATAAAGAGGTTGTAAAGCTTCTCAAAAAATCCCTTAAGGAAATTGATGTGAATTTGAAGGACGAGGAAATAGAAAAACTCATAGAAATTCCTCCATCGTCAGAACTGGGTGATTATGCCTTTCCATGTTTCTTTTTGGCTGAAAGACTGAAAATGTCCCCTCATGAAATAGCCCTTGAAGTTAGGGAAAACATTCCTGATTTTCCAGAAACAGAATTTGATGATATTCAAACCCAGGGTCCTTACGTTAATTTCTTTGTAAACAAGGGCGGTTTGGCAAGACAAGTTGTTTGGGATATAATATCACAAAAGAAAAAATATGGAAGTTTGGATATTGGAAATGGAAAAAAAGTTGTGGTTGAATTTTCTTCCCCGAACATAGCAAAACCTTTTCACATAGGGCATCTACGTTCTACAATAATTGGAAATTCAATTGCAAACATTCTGGAATTTACAGGACATAAAGTTGTTAGGTTGAATTATCTGGGTGATTGGGGAACACAATTTGGAAAACTTCTTTTTGGTTTTCAGAAATGGGGAAACGAAAAAACATTCGAGAAAGACCCTCTAAACTATCTTCTTAAAATATACATAAAGGCCAATGGAAAAAAATATGAGAAATCGGCAAGGGAATGGTTTAAGAAAATGGAGGACGGAGACAGGAAAGCATTGATTCTCTGGAAATTGTTTAAGGGATTTACGATGGATGATTTCAAAAAAATATACAAAACTTTGGGAATAATATTTGATGCTTATGAGGCAGAATCCCAATACAACAAAAAAGCCAAAGAAGTTCTTCAAGAGCTAAAAGACAAGAAAATAGCCGTGAAAAGCAAAGGAGCTTATATCATAAACCTTGAATATCACGGACTTGGAACGGTTGTGATTGAAAAAAGCGACGGAACAACAATATATTTGGCAAGAGACTTGGCCGCTGCAATCGACAGACAAAAAAGGTACAAATTTGACAGAATGATTTATGAAGTTGGACAGGAGCAAAAAATGTACTTCAGACAGCTTTTCAAGATTCTTGAGCTTCTTGGTTTCAAATGGGCAAAGAACTGCATTCATGTTGACCATGGACTTTATCTGGATTCGAAGGGCAAGAAATTTTCAACAAGAAAAGGAAAAACAGTATTCCTTAAGGACATTCTCAATGAAACAACAGAACTGGCCAAAAGAGAAATAAAAAAGAAAGATACAAAAATTTCAAAAAAAGTTCTTGATGAGAGGGCGTTGAAAATAGCGATTGCCGCAATCTTCTACGGTGATTTGAAAAGCAACAGGGCAAATAATACTACTTTCGACTTGAAAAAATTTGTTTCCTTTGATGGAGATACTGGGTCATATATTGCTTATAGTTACGCAAGAGCAAGTTCAATAATAAATAAAATAGATGTCAAGGAAAAATTCCAGATTACGGAGCTTGAGGAAAAGGAGTTTGATTTAGTGAAAAAACTTTCCCAATTTCCAGAAGTTGTTTTATCAGCACAAAAATCCCTTAATCCCTCTGTGATTGCAAATTATTCATATCAGCTTGCCCAAACTTTCAACGAATTTTATCATGTATGCCACGTGCTTGGCTCCCAACAGGAAACATTTAGACTGGCTCTTGTTCAAGCTTTCAGGCAGACTTTGAAAAACGCGATGTCTCTTTTGGGAATTGAACTTCTTGAAAAGATGTGATTTTAGAAATAATAGGAGATAGATAAGATAATTGTTAATATAATAAAGCAGTTCTGACTATAATTTTATATTATTATATTTTTCTGAAGTTTGACATTTCAAAATATATTTAAACACGGCTTTGCTTGTTAATTGATAAAAGGAGGTATGAAAAGAATGGTAAAAGTTAGCATGATGAACGAGGAATTTTTTGCAAAGACACTGAAAGAATTTAATGTTGCAGGAGAACTCATAAGGGCAAGGCAGGAAGAAAAACAAAGCCTTTTGGACGAGTTTGATACCGAATGCAAAAGATTCTTCTACGGAAAAATATCTGAGAGAGCTTTAATTGCTTCTGTTAAAAAGACAAATGCAGAACTTCACAGGCTTGACCATGAAGTTAGGGTTAACATAGGAAAGGCAAGAGCTTCTGGTGACAGGGCTATGAAACTCATTTCAGCACAAGCTCCTGTTGGTTACAGGGCAACTCTTTCGGGAATTGTCGGTGGAGCTGCAAAGAAATCAGGAAAGAAATCAAAGAAGCACGGCAAGAGCCACAAGAAGAGGTAATTAATTTATTATTTTTTAATATTTTATTTATATTTTGGTTAGACGGGAAGGAAAGTGTTAATATAAAATGATTTTCAGTAAAAATATATTATTGTTTAAGATGTTTTAGGTACTGATATCAAATATTAACGGCGAGCGAAGGGAGTGAAAGATATTTAAATCCTTTTACCATCTATAAAATACATAATTAAACTGAAAGGAGGTTGAAAAATGGCTAAAGAAACATCATCTGTCTTGAATCTTGTCGCATGGCTTACAGGAGTTATTGTATCCCTTGCCGTAGGTTTCGGTATGATTGGGGAAACGTTGACTCTTCCAACATGGCTTGGTGGATCAGTTGTTGCAATGATTGCAGGATGGATAGTTGTAATCACAACATTGCTTAGCGTAGTGCTGGCATTGATTAGGAAGTAATCCTAATTTATTTTTTTATTTTTTTTGTCTTTGTTGATTTTTCTGTTTTAGAACCTAAGAACTCTCCAATCTTTTTCATTCATTCTCTTAATAATTCTCTGAACCCTTTTCTCTCTTGTATTTTCTGTTTTAGCCATAAGTAACCATCTCAAATATGTTCTTCTTGTTGAAGGAGTTAAACTGTTAAAATTCTCTTTGGCGATTTCATCTTTTTTTAACTTCTTTATTAAATAAATAGGTATTCTTGGGTTTCTTGGAATTCCATGATCTAAAGCCTTCTTTTTTCTTCCTTCATAATAAAACTTAAATCCATGTTTAGTCATTCTTTTTTCTTTTATCAGATTCCTTGCATAACCGAGGGTGTTCAAACTCCATGAACTCTTCTCTGTTCTTTTTTGAAACGTTCTTATGAACCTATCATCATCAATTCGCCTTATTATGGTATCAATCCACCCATAACAAATAGCTTCTTCAAGCAGTTCCCGATGACTTGGAAAATATTTGCCGGTATGTCTTTTGTGAATTAGGAGTTCAACAATTTTTTCTTTAAGATGATTTTTATCAAGCCATTTCCTGAAATCTGCAGCAGAAAAAATATTGATACGGGGGATAGTCATGATTCTATAAAAAGAATTTAATATAAAAAGATGGCGGTAATTAAATTATTCTATCAATCATCTGGGCAAATGGTTTTAAATTTCTCAAAACTTTATTTCACGGGCTTCATGTCTTTCCATGCAAGCTCAAACAATTGCTCGAGAGCCTGTGCGAAGAATTCAGTATTAATCCAGACTCCGATATCATAATTTGGATGGAATTTCTCATCATCAAGAAGCATAAACATAATCTGGTTGCCGTCAATTATAATAAATCTTGCTTTCATATCTTCCATATTCCTTACTTCCGCAACTTTTTTGAATTCTCTGGCAACTTTTATATTGTTATTGTCTATTGGGGCTGCTATTCTCATCTTAACCCCTCTCTTTTTGCATTTCTCAAGGCTCGGCATGAGAACCTCAAGTTTTCTGCTCAAGCCTTCAGCAGTTGTTACAATGGTTATTGATTTTTCAGCATCCCTCACCATCATATCAAGATGATTGTAAAGATTCTGTCTTCCTTTCAAGCTTCCCGAAAGGTCGGAAGGTTCAACAAATTTTATTCCCTTTGTAAACAATCCCGTTAATTCATCAAGAACTTCATCTCCCTTAAGAGTTTCAAGTCTCTGGGTTCTTTCCTTTGCATTTTTCATCAAATTTTTCTTAACTCTCTCAACAACTTCCTCTGGTTTCAAAGCCACGAACTTTATTGGCTTTCCAAGCTTCATTATTATAAATCCTTTTTTCTCAAGACTCTCAAGAATATCATAAGTTCTTGATCTTGGAACATCGGAAATACTGCTAAGCTCTCCTGCAGTTGAAGTTCCACGTGAAAGAAGTGCTGTCCATACTTTAACTTCATATAAATTCAAGTCAAATATCTTTCGAAGTCTGCTCAAAAATTCATCTTTTATTATCATTTTTCAGTAGTCTAAAGTGGTTTTCTTTCCTTTTAAAGATTATTATATTTAAAAAGCGAAATTATTGGATTACTCCTTGGTAGTTATTTGTTGTAACCACTAATGCACAATCGCAATCTCACCCTTTTTACCTTTAATTGTGAATTGAATTATATTTTTAAATGTTTCTTTAATTGTTCCCTTTGAGGTTGTAACAAATTCGAACTTTTTTGAGTTTGTTCTTTCCTTAAGAAGATTTTTGTTTGTTTTTAGCATATCTATAAATTTATCGTCGGTGATTATATATGTCTCAACTTTGTCTTGTTTTTTCAGACCGAGCTGTTTTCTGAATGCTTGTATCTGCCTTGAAAGCTCCCGGGCATATCCCTCGGCTTCAAGTTCTGGAGTGAGCTTTGTATCAAGAGTAACTTTTTCATCTCCCTTGCCCATTTTCACATTTTTTACATTTAACTGCTGTTTTATTATCTCAGTTAACTCTTTCATCAGACTTGTGTTCGTCATCACGTTTGCACTTTTCAACGGCCATTTCAACCCAATTTGCACAATATCCCTTTCCTTTAATCCAGATTCAATTATTTTAAGCATCTTTTCAAACTGCTCCTCAAGCTTTTTATCAATTTTTTTTGCATTTGCCTTCGGCCATGAAGAGAGGTGAACAGAATTTTTTCCTTTAGAGAAGTTTTGATAAATATGTTCTGTTACATAAGGGGCGAATGGAGCAAGAAGTAATGAAATTTTTTCCAAAACTTCTCCAATAATCTCTTTTGTATCATCTCTATCTCTTGTCATCTTTATGTAATTTCTTGAGAAGTCTTTCACAACAAAATTTATTATTTTTAGAAATGGCTGGCTTATCAAAAATTTCTCCAAATCTCCAGTAACTTCCTTTATCAATGAATTAAGTCTTGAAAGAATCCATTTGTCTTCAATTCGTCCCTTCTGCTTTCGTGGTGCCTCCAATTGTTTGTAATATGTATTGCAGTTGTAAAGAACAATAAGGAATGGAAGAACTGATTCCTTCATGAGAGCATATGAAAATCGCTTTGTGCCTCCTGTCTCAGTCATGCAGAACTGAAGTCTTACAGCATCAACACCTGTCTTATCAAGAATTTCCCTTGGCTTTATTATGTTTCCCTTCGACTTTGACATTTTTTCTCCGTTCTCATCAACAACATGCCCGGCACAGATAACATTTTTGTATGCAGGTTTTTTGAAAAGAATTGTGGCAAGGACATGAAGAGTATAAAACCATCCTCTGGTTTGGTCTATTGCCTCTGCTATGTAATCATAAGGAAATCTTCTTTCAAACTCTTTCTTGTTTTCAAAAGGATAATGGAACTGAGCAAAGCTTGCACTTCCAGAATCATACCAGCAGTCAATTACATCGGGAATTCTTGACATTTTCCCATTGCATGAACTGCACTTGAATTTTATCTCGTCTATTCCAGGCTTATGCAAATCAAAATCCTTTGAAATTTTATTTATTGAATTCTTGGAAAGCTCTTCAACACTGCCGATTATTTTTTCCGCTTTGCAATTTTCACATCTCCATATTGGCAATGGAGTTCCCCAGAATTTAAATCTTGACAATGCCCAATCCTTGGCTCCCTCAAGCCAGTTTCCAAATCTTCCCTCTTTTATATGATCAGGTTCCCAATTTATCTGATTATTCAATTTCAGCAGTTCTTTCCTTACTTTTGAAACGGAAATAAACCATGAGGTTATTGCATAATACAGCAAAGGAGTATCACATCTCCAGCAAAATGGATAACTATGAGTTATGTGCTCTTTCTTGAATAACAATTTTCTCTCATGCAAATTTTTCTTTATTCCTTCTTCAGCAGCTTTTACATACATCCCTGCAAAATGAGGAACAATATCTAAAAATCTTCCATCTTCTCCAACAGTATGAACTTTCGGCAACCCGAGATTGCTTCCTGCGACATAATCATCTTCTCCATACATAACAGCAGTATGCACAACTCCTGTTCCTTCCTCCGTGCTTACAAAATCAGCAGGAATTATTTTGTATGAGTTTTTGCTTCTCAGTTCTTTTATGTCAAACAAAGGCTCGTATTCCAAACCCAAAAGTTTCTTTCCCTTCATCTCTTCAACAACTTTGTGCTTCCCCTTTATCAAATCCAGTTTGTCTTTTGCAAGAATCAAAATATCCCCATCTTCAAGCTTTACTCTGACATAATCAATTTTTTCTCCGACGGCAAGAGCCACATTTCCTGGCAAAGTCCATGGAGTTGTTGTCCATGCAAGAATGTACTCATTTTCCTTTTTGCTATTTTCTTTCTTGTCCTTTGTTTTCAGCTTGAAGGCAACATAAACAGATTCCTCTGTAACATCTTTATATCCAAGAGCAACTTCGTGGCTTGACAATGGAGTTCCGCAACGGGTGCAGAATGGAACAACCTTGTGACCTTCGTAAAGCATCTTTTTGTTGTATAATTCTTTAAGACTCCACCAAACACTTTCAACGTAATCGTTATCCAAAGTTCTGTAAGGATGCTCAAGGTCAGTCCAGTATGCAAGCTCTTCTGTTGAAACATTCCAGTCTTTTATGAAAGAGAAAACATCCTCCCTGCACTTTTCCACAAATTTTCCAATTCCATAACTCAAAACTTCTTTCTTGTTTTTCAATCCGAGCTGCTTTTCAACCTGAACTTCAACAGGTAGTCCATGACAGTCCCATCCACCTTTTCTTGGAACAGAAAATCCCTGCATATATTTGAATTTGCATATTAAATCCTTGAAAGTTCTGACTTCAAGATGATGCAATCCCGGAGGTGCGTTTGCGGTTGGAGGCCCTTCAAGGAATGAGAATATCTTCTTTTTTGGATTATCCTGCAGGCTCGTCTTTATTTCCTTTTCTTTTGACTTCCAGAATTTCCTTGTCTCTTCTTCAATAGTCTTAAAATCATACATTTTTCTTTCTCCTCTCGCAAAGAAAATCAAATTTAAAAACTCTTTCCATAACCAAAACTGAGTGAACTTGTCAAAAACTGGCAAAATAAAAAGCTTTTTAAATGAATCTTTTCATCAATTTGTATGAAAATAGTTTATGCATACGAGAGAAAATTTCTTTATGATCATGGAGAAAACACGAGAGGAGAAAACACTAAGGAAGTTGGTACAAGTTACTGCGTAGATACCATTTCAGGAAAAAACCGAACCAAAGGATGTTTTATGGTAGATACTTCTGTTAGGGAAGTATTTCTTGATGCGATAAAAAAAGCAAAGTTAAATGGATTTTTTCTAGCTACAAGGCTTCCAAAAGGAGTTCAATCATTGGAAGTTTTATCAGAACCACAAAGTATTCGTGAGTTCCCTAATGTAAGAGTTATTCTAAATACTCCTTACGACCAAACGACAAGATAAAGTTATTCTAATTATTTTTAAATCCTTATTTAAGGCTTCTGCTGGTAACAAGTGCAATAAATAAGAAACTGAAGAAAAGAAAATCATTCTGAATTATTAATGACGGAATTGAACATATCAAACTTATTGCAATTATAATTCTAAACCACTTTTTCCCCTGCTTTAGTTCTTCTTTTGTTTTGCTTGCAAGATAATTGCCAAGGGGAGCCCCGAGCAAAAGAACTGCAATTCCAATAGCCAGTTTTAATATTTGTTCCATTCTTCACAAAATAATAACCTCTTATTAAATTTAATGTTAATGTGGCATTTGAATAGTTTAATTAATTTATATTATAACTCGAAGGTGTGATTTGTTATTATTTAATTTCTCATAAATTTATGAGTTAACAACATTTTTTCAAGAAATCACAACAAACTTTAAAAAATATAGTATTTTTCTAGTATGGTTGCGGGATTCATAAAAACCCGCTGGAGGTTTTTATAATGGAATATGAAAAATATCTTATTGTTGCGAGCAAAAAAGACAGGGCAGGGATAAATATAACAACTCAGCTTTCCCAATTTCGTGCAAATCCTCTCATTTCTTCAGTTAAAAAAACTCCCTCATTTGATTTTTATCTTGTCGATGATGAAATAATAGAAACAAAAAACCTTGACATGGAAAGACTGAGCCAGTATGATTTCATAATCTTTGCATCAAAGCATGCATCTGAA
>JBBDYV010000020.1:0-1275 GCA_040900515.1 Candidatus Pacearchaeota archaeon
GTAAAAGGTCTTTTCCTTGATAAACTAAAGAATTCCATTTGTTACAATCTCTACATCTTTTACCGTAGGAATACCAAACTCTTGCTAAAAATGCAGAAGCAATAAATACTAAAATTGATAATGGAATTAATGGAATCATTCTTTATGCTTTAATCGCCATTCCATAAACTGCTAATCCGTGATGGCATTTAGGGTCTGATGAATAATAAACCGTGTAAAAAATATTTTCAAGATTTTGTTTAACTTTTTTGGATGAAAATTCTTCTGCAAAATGGTTGTCTTTATTTTTTGAAACAACTTCAAAGTAAAGGGCGCACAAAAAGGTTTTTTTATTTCGATAGAAGTCTGGTTCTGCTTCATAATAAATTCGACACTGTTTTTCAATTTTTTCAGAAAGTACTCTTTGTGAATGATTGTTTAATCCATTAAAAAATTCTTCAGAATGTAGATAACGATGTTGCTGCTTGGCTTCAATCAAAAAATAACAATCAAATAGTGTGTCATAAACTAATAAATCAGCACGTCCAGCATTATTATTAACTACATATTCTTGAATGGTGATAAATCTTTTATTCTCTCTTCTTACAAGTCCGTTGATAAAAAAACCTAATAATGCTCGCTCATTATAGCCAAATGTGTCTTGTGGTTCTTCCAATTCACAATAGAAATTCAACTCTTTGCCTAAAGATAATAAAGCGTCATTGAAAAATTCGATAGGAGAATCTTTAAGATTTAAAAAGAGTTCAATATTATTTATTATATCACCCATTGTTTTTTGATTTTATGAATGATGCGGCTCTTCTGCGGGCTTGCCGTTGCAAATAATAATATTACAGCAACAATAATCCATCTTATTATATGGATTTTTCTTGCGATTAGTTTGGCTTTCTTCCATTTTTTATTTTATTAATTGTCTGTCCGAAAGTATGAAAAAGTTTTTTGCGAAGCGGTCAACAGTTGAAAAGTTGTTGCTAAAATACACTTTTCCTTTAGCATATCTGTTTGAGAAGGGAATGATTTGGCTCTTTTGACTTTGCCCCTGTATTGGTTTTGCGGTTGGGGGCAAAGGCAAATGTGCCAAATGTGCGTCTGCTAAAGAAATTTTCAAAAATGCCATGTGGGGTTTTTATTTTTTTGTTTTGTCTGCTGTCAATCACCTGCGCCATTGTCCCCGATGGAGCAGCGGTCAGCCCGTTTTTTTTGTTTTTTAGTTGCAGTCCGTGTCAAGTTACTGCGCCAGTGTCTACGGAGAAAAAGGGTTGCAGCCAACGATTT
>JBBDYV010000021.1:0-8074 GCA_040900515.1 Candidatus Pacearchaeota archaeon
TAATCGAAAATCTTTGTTTTCTCAAATAAACTTTCCTGCGGAAACTTTATAAACCTATTTTTTTATTAAGTATTACTAAAAATCGCTTACGGATTTTTACATCCTTTGGAACACACCTAAATGTGGCCGTGTTAGGGAAAGGTAGTGTAGGAAAACCGTAGGTTTTCAAACAATGGCAAGAGAAAAACCAAATATGAATGTTGTCTTTGTAGGACACGTTGACGCCGGAAAGTCAACCACAGTGGGAAGACTATTGTTCGATACTGGTGCTGTTTCTGAAATGGAATTGAAAAAATTGAGAGATGAAGCGGAAAGACATGGAAAAGCTGGTTTTGAATTCGCTTATATTATGGACAAAATCAAAGAGGAAAGAGAGAGGGGAGTTACAATTGACCTTGCTTACAGGAAGATAATGACTCAGAAATTCCAGATAACAATAATCGACGCACCAGGACACAGAGACTTTGTTAAGAACATGATAACAGGAGCATCACAAGCAGACAATGCATTCCTTGTCATCGCTGCTCCATCCGGAGTTCAGCCCCAGACAAAGGAACACCTATGGCTTTTGAGAACTATGGGAGTAAAGAATATCGCAGTTGCAATCAACAAAATGGATGAGCTCAAATACGATGAAGCAAAATTCAACAAAGTTAAGGAAGATATTTCTGTTCTTTTGAAGAGCGTTGGACTGAAACCAGAAACCACAGCATTCATTGCATGTGCTGGTTTGAAAGGAGATAATATTGCCAAGAAGAGCGAGAATATGCCATGGTACAAGGGCCCAACAATTCTTGAGCAGATGGACTTGTTCCCAATGCCAGAACTTCCTACAAATCTTCCATTAAGAATGCCAGTTCAGGATGTTTATGAAATTACCGGAATAGGAACTGTTCCTGTAGGAAAGATAGTTACAGGAATAATGAAACCTGGAATGAAAATCAAAGTACTTCCTGGAAGAACGGGAGATGGTGTTGACGGAGAAATAAAGACAGTTGAAATGCACCATGAAATACTCCCTGAGGCAAGAGCAGGAGATAATGTTGGACTTAATATTAGAGGAATAGGAAAGAAAGATATTGCAAGAGGAGATGTTATCTGCGACGCAAGTGCTCCATTATCTGTTGTAAAGGAATTCATCGCAACAATAACTGTTATCGAGCATCCAACTGTCCTCGCAAAGGGCTATACACCAGTGTTCCATGTTCATACAGCACAGGTTCCTTGCCAGTTCGTTGAATTGATTGAGCAGATTGATCCTAAGACAGGACAAGTGTTAAAGGCAAATCCTGATTTCCTAAGAAATGGAGATGTCGCAAAAGTAAGAATCAAGCCACAGGGAAACCTTGCAATTGAAACACAGAAGGACAATCCTTACATGTCAAGATTTGCAATAAGAGACGCTGGAGCAACAGTTGCTGCCGGATTGTGCACTGAAATAACACAGAAGAAGTAGGACTTGTTCCAAAATTCTTTGGGTTTTTAATTAAAATTTAACATTACATTAGAATGGATTCACAACAAAAAAGAGCATCGTATATTCAAAGAAGAGACGAATTCAAGGTTTTAAAGTCTGCACTGGAAAGTAGAATGTTTATGACTCCCGACTGGAGAAATGGATTCAAAAAACTTCTTAACGAAAAAAGACCAAGGACAGATGAAGGCGAATTAATATGTGCTCCATGTGATATTGTAAGTATGGTTCCTGTTGAAAGAAAATATGGCTCACATCATGATTTAAATCATGATTATGAATGTGAAGTTTGCGGTGGAAATGAGATTGGAAGATATCAGTGAATTATAGAAATTATATTCTAATCATCCCAAAGTCATCCCAAATATTTTCTAGTAACACCCAAGAAATAATAAAATTGTTAGCTAAGAGGTAATTTTTGATATTACATGATTTGTATATACTTCAATAATCCTTATATATGAGTGATTTTGTATTTAATGCATGTTGAAAAGAAACATGTCAAGAGGGGAAATAGAAAAGGAGCTTTTGGACAAAGGAGATTTTGTCCAGATTGATCATTTAACTGCATTCTTGAAACAGGACATTCCAACAGATATAAGAAAATTTGTAATGATAAGGATAGCTGAATTATATGAGAAAAAGTTTATGTTCAGGGAAGCTGCAAAACTTTTTAACAATGTTGCAATGCTTGTGATTCCGTTCAAGGATAAAATACAGCATCATGTTAAAGAAGCAGAACTTTACATAAAAGCAGGAGATTTAAGGGAAGCAGACCATGCAATGCAGAGAGCTCTTGCCCAAGCAAACCAGTTTGAGAAAAATGATATAATGTTCAGCATAAAAAAATTCTACAAAGTTCAGGCTGAAGCATACGAAAAAGGAATGAGAAGAAACAATGCTACGAAAATGTATGAAAAGCTTCTTGAGCTTTCTCCAACATCTGCCGAAAGAGAGGAGTACAAAAGAAAAATTCTTCCTCTTTATGAAAAGCTTGGAAAATTTAGGGAATTCAATGCATTGAAGGGAATGAAAAATTAGTATTTAGTCGCTTCTATCCGTATCAGAATTATCATCAAAATAACTGTTTATTGCGGTTCTTACATCATCCCATAGCTGAACAATCTCCGGCTTATAATCAGAGAGTTTTTTATCTGATTGCGTTTGGAATTGTATTCCCCTTATTCTCAAAGAATCTTTTTTATGATGTATAAAGTTGAAATTTCCATAAGTGAAAGGAGGAAAAGGTAAGGTGATACTTCCTTCTGAGCTTGTTTGTTTTTTCCTTAAAAATCCGGCAATGCCTGCTTCATACCCTGCTTTTCTTGAATATGCTATATCATATTTAACCAATCCTTTGACTATTTTTCCTACATGGTCTGTCAAATCTTCAACTTGCTTTAATGTTAATGTCCATGGAAAAGGAATTATAGAATTGAGCAAAACGTCATTTAAGGACATAATATCAAATACACTCTGTTTTATATAAATATTATGAAAAGAGACTATATATTATCCAAAAAAATCAAAGTCCAAATTCATCAACAAAATTAATTATTATTTGGTATTTTTCCAAAAATTTTAAACCTTTGTCTGTAAGGTGTATTTGTCGACTATTCTTTTTTCCAATCTCATTCACAAACTGCTTCTGAGAAATTTCAGTATAATATTTTTTGAACCTTGATGATGAAAGGTTTGCTTTTCTAATCAAAGGGGTTGGTTTTATTGAATTGTGGTTTTCCTTAATTATTTTTAAAATATCTCTTATAATCTCAAGTTTACTTCTTTTCACATCAATTTCCCCCTGTTTTTTTCAATACTTTATATAAAATTAAGAGGAAAATAAAAGAAGAAGCAGAATAGATTATAACCTGAATGAAATATAGGGGAGTTGGGATAAGCAAATCTAAAATATTCAAAATAGAGAAAAACATAAGAAGAAGATAAATTATATATAAATTAATTCCTTTTTTACTTTTCTGATCTCTGTATGAGATATATACTGCATAAGCCACAAATAAAAGTAATAGTGTGTTTACGACAATATGGGTAAATGGGCTTCTGAATACTATACTTATAATCGCCATAATCAGAGCAAGGAAATGGAACAAGAAAATTCTAGGTGAATCTGGATCCAACTTTTTTCTGAGAACACTGTATACAAGATAAAAAATTGCCATTGAAATGAAGTACATAAAAACAAAAAGCGCTAAAGGACCAACAAAAAATTTAGGCATTATATCAAAAGCGTGTTTTAATCCGAAATAATTCAAGAATAATTTTATTGTAGATCTGAAAAAATAAGCCAATGCAAAAAAGAGGAAAGCCTGCCTGAAATATTTTATTCCCTTATGTGAACTTAATTCATACAATTCTTTTGTTCCAAAATAAATCATTAAGCTACATATAATAATAATTAAAGAATAGATCATTTCCGTCCAAAAAAATGACGCTGCTTGCATTCCCATTGAAGGCATTTTATTATTTACTGTTTTAAGTATTTAAGATTTTAGAATGGATCTTAAGTCCATTTTCTATGTAAAAAAATTTAATTAACTAAAATTTGGACAAAATTCATTTAATCCTTGGCTTAATCCTTGACCATTAGATGCTCTAAAGTTTCCTTTTCCCATTCCAAAACCTTGATTTCCAATGCCATATTGTTCTTTAATGGCTTGGATTGCTCCAAAATCTCCAGATTGCTTTGCTTCTTCCATTGCTGTTCTAAACTGTTCTCTTTCGGCATGTCTTTGAACAATGCTGTTGAAAGTTTCCTCGGTTATCGTTTTCTGAAATAAAGAAATCTTTTCTTTCATTAAGGATTCCCAAGTTTCATAGTCTTTATCTTCAATGGATTGTTGGATTGCTTCTCTTTGTTGCTGCAAAACTTCCTTATCTTTATCACTAAAACTCGGGTTCATAAAGCCATTATTATAACCATATGCAGATATTAAACCAGTTCCGAGTATAGCTAATATAGCAAATGCCATAATTCTCAAGACTTTTTTTTGTTTCATGTTTTTGTACCTCCTTTCATCTGTATTTTTCTTCATAATAAAAGATAGAAAAACTGCTTTTTAAGCACAGGGGACCCAAGGTCCATTTCGGAAATGATTCTGTTATCCGAAAGTCTTAAAAACAGGTTCTCTTTCAGATATTTGAGAAATATATTGAATCATTGATTATTCACTCATATCACATTCACTTGGCATTTTATGCCGATTTGTGTAGGATTAGAACGCAAGTTTTGAAGACTGAATTTTGAAGTTAGATATATTTCTTCATGAAATCATAAGATTTTGTGCAAATTAAATAAACTGTGGAGGTTAAAAATTAAAATGGCAAAAGTAAGTCCTGTATCGATAAAATACATGATACATGCAAACTTCAGTGCAGAAGGGGCGCTTGAAAAGCCAGATGTAATAGGAGCACTATTCGGCCAAACCGAAGGACTTCTTGGCTCAGAACTCGAAATGAGAGAGCTGCAGAAGGAAGGAAAGATTGGAAGAATAGAAGTTGAATTGCAAAGAAACGACAGGAAAACAACCGGAACAATAAAGATTCCAACTGCCCTTGACCAGTCCGAAACTACTTTGATAGCTGCCGCAATAGAAACCATCGAAAGAATTGGTCCTAGCGATGCGCAGATAGAAGTTGAAAGGATTGAAGATGTTAGGGGTAGCAAGAGAGATTACATCATTGAAAGGGCTAAGAAGCTTATGGGAGAAATAGCAGGTTCTTCCGACTCCAGGGAAATTTCAAACCAGATCAAGGACTCTGCCAAAACAGCAGATGTTGAAGAATATGGTGATGAAAAGCTTCCATGCGGAGACATTTCAGGCAACGAAATAATTGTTGTTGAAGGAAGAGCAGATGTGCTGAATCTCATAAGAAGCGGAGTAAGAAATGTAATTGCAATGAACGGAACAAAACTTCCTGAAACCATAAAACAGCTGAGCAAGGAGAAAGAAATCACTTTGTTCGTTGATGGGGACAGAGGCGGAGAACTCATTGTAAGAAATGTTCTTGACAACGCAAGAATCAAATATATCGTTGTTGCACCCGATGGCAAAGAAGTTGAAGAGCTCACAGGAAAGGAGATATTAATGAACCTGAGAAAAAGAACACCAGCAGAGGAGTTCTTTTCCAGGAGGAGATATCCCCCTTCCAGGGGCGGTTATGACAACTATGGGAGAAACAATAGGGAGTACGACAACCGTTACAGCAGAGAAAATAGATATGATAATCAAAAAATAATTACAAGTGAGGTTAAAAAGTTATCAAATGATTTTAGTGAAAATATTAACATTGAAGAAAATGATAATAAACTCAAAAAAATATTCAAGGAAAATTCAGGCAGTGAAAAGGCTGTCATTTTAGACAAAGGCATGAATGAGATAAAGAAAGTTTCAGCAAAAAGCACAGCCGTTTCTTTAAAGAAAGCGGAAAATGCCTATGCACTTTCAATCGACGGAACCCTAACATCAACAATATTAAGTGCCGCAGAAGATGTAGGTTGCAAAGTAATAATTGCAAAGAACTTTGCGACAACAGACACTGGAAAAATAAGGCTGATAAGTGCTTAGAAAGATATTATATCCCCCCTTGTCCAAACACCCAGTGAATATTTTAGCACTCTATAATTAACATCATTTGTTGTCACAGTAAAGTTTATAAACGGCTCTAGATGGGTATATTCAATAGGAACCAAGTTCCTATGCAATTAAATTTTAACAAAAAAGATGAACACAAAAAATATTTGGGTTTCATTTCTTGCAATAGCAACTGTATTGCTTTTAGCTTCAGTAGTAAGTGCTGGCCCTATAACCAACACGGGCAATTACACTGTTAAAGTTAACGGACAGGACGCATATGCAAACACTGTAAGCGTTGTTGAGAACGAAAGGATAACTGTTGAAGTTTCCTTTACATCTCTTGTCAGCGACTCAGATGTTACAGTTGAAGTAGAGATTACCAGAAACAAGGGCGATGTTGATGCTGAAACTGCCTTCTTTGATATAGAAGCAGGTGTCAGATATACAAAAACCATTGTTATAGAAGTCCCTACAGGACTTAATGACGAAGTAAGCGATTCATTGAAGCTTGATGTGAAAATATCCGGCCAAAATCATGAATCAGAACTTAACGATGTAACTTTGAGGGTTCAGAGGGAATCATACAGCATACAGATTAAGTCAGTTTCTGTTGGCACAATGAAGGCTGGAGCATTAGTTCCGGTTGATGTTGTTGTCAAGAACGTAGGTTATAATGACCTTGATGACTTGTATGTAGTTGTAAAAATTCCTGCATTGAACGTGCAGAAAACAGCATACTTCGGCGACCTTGTGGCTATTGAAGACAGCGACAGCAGAGACAGAGACACTGACACTGTATCAGGAAGACTATTCGTAGAAATTCCATACAGCGCAAAAGCAGGAGTCTATGCACTTGAAGTACTTGCCTCAAACGGCGACACAACTGCAAGCGCAGTTAAGGAAGTTAGCGTATCAAACGAGTTCTCAAACGGAAACATAGTTGTTTCTGGTGACAGCTTGCTTATCGTTAACCCTACAAATGAAGTGCTTGTTTACAGGCTAGTGCCTGAGCCTTCAGCCGAGCTTTCAGTAAGTCTAAGTCAGAGTGTTGTGGCAGTTCCAGCTGGTTCAAGCAGAACAGTTGATGTCACAGCAATAGGTTCTTCAACAGGAACATACAACTACAAAATCAATGTATTCTCCCTTAACGGAGAACTCTTGTACGTTGTTTCCATGTCAAAGAACGTTAACGCTGGATCTTCAAGTCCTATAGTTGCATTGACAGTCGTGCTTGCAATAATTTTCGTAGTATTGCTTGTAGTATTGATTGTCTTGATGGGAAAGAAGCCTGAAAAAACAGAAGAATTCGGGGAAAGCTACTACTAAATTCCTTTTTATTTTTTTATTTTCTTAATTTAGCTTTTCCCTTTCCTTTTTATAGTAAAGAACAAAACAAGAAAAAATGGAAATAAGAGAAAAAATAAGAAAACGTGCACTTGAAATTTCACTAGTTGGACTTATGGTTGGTGTGCCCGTTGTAACTTTTGCTATTGATGTCTACTTAACTAATCAAAGATATAATTCATTATCGAGACAGGAAAAAATAGGGTATAATCAGAGAATAATCAATAATTATCCTGAAGCTGGATTCAGACCTAGCTTACTTGCTTTATCAGGACAAAAGAAAAGACAGGCTGAAATGAGGTTGGCTGAATTAAAAGATTCAACAAATTATAAATAGTTAAATAAAAAATAAGCAAAATGAAACCGCAGTTTGCGAGGACTCGCCAAGATTTTTAATCTTGAGCGTTTTTATAATAAAACACGCGTAAGCGTGATAAGGAGAAAACATGGCAAAAATAAATGTTTTGAGAGAAGCACAGGACTTTATAGTTATTCCAAGAAACATAGTTGCCCCAACAAACAGAGATAATTATGTATATGCTGCAAAGCCTTCTTTGGCATTGATGAAGCAGTTTTATGAGCAAAGCGTTTCTGATACAAATGATTCTAAAGTTCCAGTATTCTCAGATAGATATTGGAAGTTTGACGAGGAAAAAGGAAT
>JBBDYV010000022.1:0-1225 GCA_040900515.1 Candidatus Pacearchaeota archaeon
CTTTTTCTAAAAATACTCTCTGGTCATATCCAAATGCGAAAATATCTAGATTTATTTCACCCATTTTCTTAAAATTTTTATCAAAACTATCTTCAACAGGAATTATTTCATCAGCAATATTTAATTTCTTTAAATTCTCAACTCTTGTTTTTTGATTATTTTTTGGAAATACCTTTTTATAGATATGGGCAGCATCATTAGAAATAACAAAGATTATAAGATAATCTCCTTGTTTCTTTACATCCTTTAAAAATTCCATATGGCCTTCATGTAAAATATCAAATGTTCCAGCACATAGGACTTTTTTCATAGCCAAGTCTAGTTTAAAGAATTAATAAACTTACTTCTGAAGGGCCTGCCTTACGGGCCTCTTTGGCTGCTTGGAAGTTTTCGTTTCATGCTTTGCCATTTTTTGTGCTGCCTTCTCCATCTCTTTCCCTGCCTCAACGGTTGCTGCCATTTTTTCCTTTTCTTCAGTTACTTCTTCAGCTGTTTTTTCTTCCGGTTTTGTTTCCGGTGTCTGTTCTTTTCCTTTTTTCTTCTTGCTTGCAGCTTCAGCCCCTTTCTGCTCTAGTCTTTCTTCTTTTATCTTCTTGAACTTCAGGTTTTTTGGCAATTCAGCAAGCTCCACTCTTACAATATCTCCTTCTTTTACAGCTTTGATTTTTATTCTTGTCATGGGATTTCTTATCCCTCTTGCCCACAAAAATTCATTAAGATATCTGTCAATTTTTACCTTTTTCAAATCCCTATCTCTGATTTTCATATGCCTAACCAAAAATTCTTTTACAACCCTTATTGCTTTTTTGGCCCTTAAGTAATAAGGAACTGTTGAGATTCCTCTTCTTAGATTGATTACATATTCCCTTTCAAGTTTATTAGATTCTTGTTTTTCTGCCATTTTTAATAAATTAGATTGTAAATTTCTTGTTTACTTTCAAGTTTTTCTGTCTTAACTTCTTCTTTGACCATTTTATCCGAAGTGACTTCTCCTTATTTTTCTTGGAAGTATCTTTAGCTTTGTTCTTCTCCATGAACGTTTGTGTCTTGTCATGGCTGAAGGATGAACTCTTCTTCCTTTTCCGTATTTTCTCAATACTGCCCCCACTGGAGCCCACTTTGTCTGCCTTGCTTTTCTTGCAAGCTTCATCTTTTTTTCTGGATTTTTCGTTGCCATCTTATTTTATGCTGTCAAGGAAGTCAGTTCCCTTCTTTGTCAATTGTC
>JBBDYV010000023.1:0-1224 GCA_040900515.1 Candidatus Pacearchaeota archaeon
AATCTAATTGCTGGTGTACTTCCAGCCCTAATTTCAGACTAAGTTCAGCATAATTCAATCTTTCATTTTCCATACAGAAATAAAAAGAAGGGGAGTTTATTAAATTTTGTTTACAACTTCCTTAATTTTTTTGCTTATTTCAGCAAGAGAGATTTCACTTCTACCACTTCTTTTCAATTCTTCATAAACAACCAAAGACAAATGATCAGGAACTATTGTTGCATATTCTAAATAATCCTCTATTCTTTCTGGGCCGGGATTTACAACAGAATTTTCATTAATTTTAAGGCTCATTATTGTCTTTTTTATTTCATCAATCAGTCCTTCTTTTGTAGAATTTGCACTTGTTCTCCAGAATTTAGCAAATCTTTGGTTCTTATAGTCTTTGATAACAATTCCTTCTCTACCTAAGAGAGAATACTGGCTTTCTGCCAATACCAATTCTTTTGCTTCCTCTTTGCTAACTCTTCCCTCTTTTAAAGGTTCCAAAATCAAAACCCCCTCCAATCCTATTTTCCTAGTCATTTCTTTTGCAGAGTGGTATGGGATAAATTTTCCTCTGTTTAAGTCATAAACATCAATTAAAAAGAATTTATCTGTGAATTCTGGTTTGTATGCTAAATTATGGAGGGAGGTGAATTCTCCGTATATTATTAAATTATCAGGAAGATTGTGAAAGCTATAATTAGATTTTGCCCATTTATTGAAATCTTTAAACCAAGGAAATTTAAAAAATTCTTCCCTACTCAAAAAATTAGCCCTGCTGCCTGTAATTATCCTTCCTTGAAAAGTTCTTACCTGACTGTTTCCGCCATCTAGTTTTTCAAACACCTGTAAGTTGTTTTCATTTAGGATCTCTGGAATTTCATTTAAGTGTGAAATTTCCGGATATTTTACAAATTCAGGCTCTGATTTCATTTTTTGTTAACGTCTGGTTGAAATTGGGACTATATTTGAATATTTCCCATCAAAGCCTCTTTTTAAAAATTCCGCTCCTTGAATAATATGTGCATCAGGAGACAGAACTATTACCTTTCCAACTTCTTTATACGAAGATCCCATATTTATTTTTGATTTGCTCAAAATTGCTGCAGCAGTTAATATTTCCTTGTCTACATCAGAGCAACCTTCCAAATATTTCTTAGGATTTCCATTGCAACCTTCTCTAGAAGCCCAGTAAGCATCATACCTTATATCATCTTGTGAAAATCCTGTTTCCAATTG
>JBBDYV010000024.1:0-1223 GCA_040900515.1 Candidatus Pacearchaeota archaeon
AAGATTTATATAAATTTTGTAAAGAAATGACTAAGGTATTATTTTATCCCTAAGTTTTCAAGCTTGTTCTGGACATGATTGAACAGTGTTGTAGATATTATCGGTTTGTGATTTCCCTGATGAATCTGATTGTTGAACTTTATTTTTCCGATGTAAGTGAAGTTGGTAAGAATTTTTTTCAGTCCGTTAACAGAGAGATGGTGTTTTTCTGAAAGCTGTCTTAGACTTACATCGCTTGTTAAAAATTCCTGGAATATTTCCTCTATTTCCGAGTAGTTTTGAGCTGGAACAAGGTTTCCATTATCAATAAGATACCCGAAAGGAGGCCTTGAAACAATACTGCCTTTGGAAGCTCGTTCAATCATTCCTTTTTTCTGGTTATCTTGCTTTTCCTTGAGTTTTGATTTTAAGACTTCAATTTCTTTTTTAAGTTTTTCAATATCTTCGGCCATTTTATAGTTTATATCTTTTTATTTCTCTGAAAAATTGTTTGTTGTTTTTGAAAAGTATTGTATTCATGCCGAGTTTTTTTGCGGGTTTTATGTTCCACTTCTGATTATCTATAAATATCGTTTGGTTAGCTGACAGCTTTAATTTTTTAAGGGTTAATCTGAATATTTCCATTCCTGGTTTTCTCATTCCAACATCACAAGATATTACCACAACATCAAATTTTTTTATATATTTTGGGGGAACTACTGCTCTTTTGCTGAGATGCCACTGATCTGAAAGAATTGCGGTTTTATATCCTTTTTTTCCAAGACTAAATGCAAAATCATAAAGCTTTTTATTCTGAATAAATTCCTTCCTGTACTCTTCTATAATTATTCTTTTCAATTTTCCTTTTTTAACTCCAATATTTTTTGAGAAAATATCGAGCACCTTTTTCTCTGAAATTTTGCCTTCAACAGACCTTGCATATGTAACATCAATTGCATCAAACCATTGGTCCACAGAGATATAGAGTCTTTTTGAAATGGAAGCATGAAGATTGGGAGAATTTGTTCTGTGGAGGGCTAGAACTCCTCCGATATCAAAAATAACTGCCTTTATCTTTGTCATTATGTTAATTTGTAAAAGAACTTTTTAAGGTTTATAAAATTATTTTTATCTATAATAATCCCCTCTGATTTTAACATTCTCACTTTTGATTTTATGCCGTGGGCGAATTGTCCGACAAACCCATTGCTATTTACGACTCTATGACATGGAACTAAAACGAA
>JBBDYV010000025.1:0-1221 GCA_040900515.1 Candidatus Pacearchaeota archaeon
AGAATCAAAGTTGTTTTTGTTAATAGATGAGAAATCTTCAATTCTTTTGTTGATAACTTTAGAGATTTCAGTCTTCCCGAGGTTGTTAATCTCCTGTACAAGTTTTTCCATGTTATTTTATTTTTCTTATTTCATCCAGAATTTCGTCTTTTTCCTTTCTTGAGGTATGTGTTTTTCCAAACCTCACAAGAGTGTCATTTATCTTGTTCCAGTATTTTTTTGGGAAGAGCGACTTTAAATCAATTTCTATTTTGTGAGGGTTAATATTTTTAGTCCATTCAAGCTTTCGTGAACAGTATGCTACATGAGTATCTACGGCTAAACCTTCATTACCAACTTCAATTAGAAATACATTTGCTGTTTTCCTTCCAACACCGGGAAGGGTTATCAGTTTATCAATATCATGAGGCACTTCTCCAGAATATTTTGAAATTAACATCTTCGCGCAATTTAACACATTGGTAGCTTTATTATTATAGAAATTTACAGGACGAATTATTTTTTTGATATCATTAAGACTTGCTTTGCTTAATTTTTCAGCAGTTGGATAATTTTTGAATAGATTTTCAGCAACGGGAATGGTTACTTCATCACGCGTTCTTGCAGACATTATCGTTGAGACAAGAATCTGGAAATCATTCTTCCATTCTTCTGCAGCAAGTCTCATTTCTTTGTTGTTCTTAGAAAGTTCATTGAGCTGTCTTATTGCTATTTGAGAATCCATGAAAGCTAAAAAAGAATTATCTTTATTAAATTATTGATGTATTATTTTGAGCCGTTTGCGATTTTTTCCAAAGTGCCATTTTCTTCTTTCAACAAAACACCTGCAGCAACAACTGTTGTCCATAATCCATTTCTGTCTCCTTCTGCAGACTGAGTTATATTGAAAGTCCGGACAATTTTCCCGCTCATCTTGAAAAGTTTTTCACGTTCGTCCCAGGCGGCATTAGGATCAAATTCAAGCCCAAGTGTAGTCGCAAGCATTGTTGCTGCTAAGTCTTCCGCGTATTCTCCCGCCCTTTCATCTGTTTCCCCATAAGGGTGATGTTCAGATAAATAACCATATTGTGACAAATCTGCAGGGATTGCTCCACCAATGGAAGAGGCAATCAATCTATTTGGCTCGTTTGTTGCGTTTCTCGCCATAACTGCAAAAGTAATTGCTCCTGGATGAAGATATTTTGACGCTTCTTCTTTGAAAATTCTCTTGCAGCCTGGAGG
>JBBDYV010000026.1:0-1218 GCA_040900515.1 Candidatus Pacearchaeota archaeon
ATTCTTTCTGCCAGTCGTCCAGAGTCATCCATGGGCGGTTAATGTCGTATTTCATCTTGTGAAAATATCTCCTTTAGGTCCTCTAAGTTGAAAATTCCCAGTGGCAGAATTTTAATCATGTCACGGATTTGTTCTTTAGTTGGTTCTTCCATTTTTTTATAATTTTTTGTGGGGTTGTGGAACACATATTAAACAATAAACACTCAAAATCGCTCACTTAATCACACTATACACACTATACACTCTATACACTCTAAACCATAATAACAATAACACAATTACCTTACTTTAAATTCACACATAAACAAACCATTAAGATAATCAAACTCTTTTTCTAATTGCTTTATCTTCTCTTCGCTGAAAGAGTTTGGTTTTGATTGTGTAAATACAATCTTTCTTTCTTTTTTGTTTATTGCTATAATGTCTATTGGGCTATGACTTCCTGCTGTCCTTTGAACTATATCAAACCCTAACTTTCTTAATTCATCAACAATTTTATATTCTTTTCTTCTTCCCTGTTGATAATTTTTATTTGGCATGTTCATCACAGAAAACAAAGATATTAAAATCTTTTTCCTGTTGCTCCCATCTATTTTTGAACTCTTTAAATAATTCCTCTGTTGAGTCTTTATTTGTTAGGTCTTTGAAATTCTTAAAGAAGTTGTCTTTGAAGCTTTGTTCTTTCTGTTCTTTTTTGTTTTTAAATTCTTGTTCTGTTCTTTCTTCTGCTTTAACTCTGTCTTGGATTATTTGAAGTTTTTTGATTTCTGAGTTTAATTCATCAGCCCCCAACTCTTTCTTTTCATTCAACGCTTTTATTTTCTGCCCTATTTCCTCTAAATCTGTGGTGTTGTATTTATAGAAATCAAAAAGGAGTCTTTGGATTAATCTGCTTACATTTTCTTCTTTCTTTAATTTTTCGTTTAAATCATCAGGCAAATAAATGTATCTCTGGGCCATTATAAATTTACCTCTTTAAAATCTTCATTAATTGGCTAGCCAAGCATACTACTTAAACTTTACTACTACTACTACTACTATATCTATCTATCTATCTATCTATCTATATAAATCCATATCTCTCTCTTCTTATTTTTATTGCTTGGCTAAACATATTCTCTTTCCCCTTTAATTATTCCCCCCCTTGAGGGGGGCAGGGGGGGTGGATATATCTCCCCCAATGGGGGAAGGGGGGGAATAGGATAGGAAAGTTCCTGA
>JBBDYV010000027.1:0-1213 GCA_040900515.1 Candidatus Pacearchaeota archaeon
GGATGAAACAGTGTCAAAAGACAAAGAGCCTGACTTTAAATCAGTAAACATTTTAGTTAATCCTATTTCGCTAACTAAGCAACTTCCGTCAGCACCGATTGTGGTCTTTAGGACATCGTTAACTTCTTTCTCTTGCTGGTCAATTTCTGACTCCGTCATGTTGTCATCAAGAAAAGCCTGCCTTGTCTCTTCATCGTACTCTCCGTAAACATTTTCTATTCTCGTGTAGTATCTGCATCCATCGCCTTCTTTTCCTTTTATTTCATAATAATAAGTGTGATTTTGAATCCACCCAAACAAATTAATTCCAAGATCGTATGTTAAATTTGCAGGATTGCAATCGATAGTTTGTTCTATAAAGCAATCTATATCTTTACATGAAATCAAATTCTGCGATGTTTCTGGAATAGTTTGT
Organism: Candidatus Pacearchaeota archaeon; assembly: GCA_040900515.1. GTDB lineage: Archaea > Nanobdellota > Nanobdellia > Pacearchaeales > GW2011-AR1 > JAGVNG01. The sequence goes on from JBBDYV010000027.1 coordinate 416, forward strand.
GTTTGTTGTTCTATATCTTCAATATCTGAATCTTCATCTGAATTGGTTACACTATAAAGAATATATCCCCCCGCGAATACTAAAAGAACTAAGAATATCCCCAAAATCCAGTATACTTTATTGCTTGATTTATCTTGAGAATTAGGAAAGTTTGGTTGAGGGTGTTGGGAGCTAAAATTAGGGGGATATCTGTCCATTTTTATTGTAACAATCAGAAGTTTAATAAGTTTATGGAGCTTGTCATATTAAATGGAAACTTTTGAAAATTTATACAAAGAAGACCAGCACCATATAAAGAAATGGGAGAGTAACTATACTGACGAAGAATTTTATAAAATAAATAAAAAAATAAGAAAAAAACTTGAAAATCTGATGAAAAAGAAAAAGAAATTGGGTTCAAGAGAAAAATTTATTTGTGCAATTATTTATCATCACGGTTTCACAATTAAATCTAGCAAAACAGCATTGAGATATATTATCGAAGCTCAAAAAGAAGGATACAAAAAAGAAAAATGGTTGATTGCCTCTATAATTGACCGATTGCTTCAGCTTCAAAACAAGCCCCAAAAATATGGGACACAGATTGTCAAGCTAAGAAATGGAAAATATAAACAATACCGAGTTGATAAGTCAATTTCAGATAGAGAACGGATTAAGCTTGGATTGCCAAAATTAAAGGAATTAAAATCATATTTGGAGAGTTAGTTGTTTATTTTTTCAAAAAATTTACCATTGAAATAACTAATCTTTTCCCTTTCCCTCTGCTAATTCTTTAGGTTGATGCGAAACGTCATTCCA
>JBBDYV010000028.1:0-1199 GCA_040900515.1 Candidatus Pacearchaeota archaeon
CCTTTCTTGACAGCATCTTCAATATTTACTCCATCTTTATCAATGTTGAGTTTTACTTTGTGGAGCAAAAAGTTTGCAAGAAACCCGTCGTCAATTCCTTGCGCCATGCTGTAATCGTAAACGGCTTGATTGTCTTTCTTTGGATCGCCAAAATATTTATAGGTGTTTATATTTTCATCTTGTTTTGGCGTTGCGGTCATTCCAAGCTGAATTGCTGTTGAAAAATGTTTTAATATTTCATTCCAAGTGCTAAATCCGCTTCTGTGGCACTCATCAATCACAATTAAATCAAAAAAATCTTTGGGATACTGTTCAAAAATTCTTTTTCCGTCTTTTTCGCTCCACATTGCCTGATAAATACTAAAATATATGTCGCGAGCGGTTGGGGCTTGTCCTTCTTCAATGTATCCGCGCGCGTTTCCAAATGGTTCAAATGTATTAAAGGCTTGATCTCGTAAAACATTCCTGTCTGCAAGAAATAAAACACGGCGGATTTTCTTTGCCTGTTTTAATTTCCAAGCGATTTGAAAAGCTATTGTTGTTTTTCCTGTGCCTGTCGCAAGGTTTAACAAAATCCGTTTTTGACCTTTTGAGATTGCTTCAATTGCACGACGAATAGCAACTTGCTGATAATAGCGAGGGTTGGTGTTGAAAGTTTGTTTATTATAGGCAGTAGCAAGTGGCAAAACTTCTGTTTCGGATAATGCTTTCGCTTTCAAATATCTTTGATAGAGTTCATCTTGTGTTGGAAAAACTTCAATCGTTTTTTGTGTGTTATTTGTAAAATCAAATTCTTCAATTTCATGTCCATTGGTAGAATATGCAAAAAGAATATCCAGTCGTTCGGCATATTCTTTGACTTGTTGCATGCCGGAAACAGCAGGCTTTCCTTCTTCCTTCGCTTCAACGACCGCAAGAGGCAGAGCTTCATTAAAATATAAAATGTAGTCAGCTTTTTTTGGTTCTTTTCGCTTTGATTCGTCGCCAACAAGGAAAATTTTTCCGTCAGTAAAATAGTATTCACGAGCAATAAAATCTTCCGTCCAGCCGGATTGTTTTATTTTTGGATCAATTATTTTTGCTCTTGTATCAGCTTCGTTGTATGACATATTTTTATTTAAATAATTCAGCCGTCGGCACACCAAGGGCTTTGGCTATTTTTTCTAATGTGTCCACAGTAGGATTCGGGCTTTCGCCTG
>JBBDYV010000029.1:0-1166 GCA_040900515.1 Candidatus Pacearchaeota archaeon
GCAATTACATAAATAAAAATGATTAGTTTTTTCATGCTTGTATTCTTATTTTGATTTCACACTATTTAAGTAACTAATTATAACATCTTTTTGCCGTTTGGACACCCCCATGAATATTTCTATCATGATCTTCTTTCGCAAGTCTAAGACCATAATCATCCCCGCTATCGTGCCTGCGGCTATCTTCCCAGTGTGCATGACCTGTATCGCAACAGGCATACCATTGCTTTTTCTTGCAGGAGGTTATAGTTATTGCTACCGCAATTACATAAATAAAAATGATTAGTTTTTTCATTGTAGTTTGGTTTAAAATATTTTTTTTGTCCGGAATAAAATTACTTTTTCTCTTTCATTTGCGCAACTTCTTTTTTCAATAATTCAATTTCTTGATTTTGTTTTTGTATGATTTGATACAAGTCGATAACATCTAAAGTATTCTCTTCTATATTTTGCATCATACCCTGCATGGTTTCACCTGTTTTTAATCCATTGGTTTCAATTTCTTTTCCAGATGCAATTGCAGGCAAATGTTTATTTACGTTAATGAATGAAAGTTTTTCCTGCCAAGTCATGCGGTTATAATTTTTATCAAATACATAATCGCACCAACTATTGTTTTCAATAACAACTTCTTTCGCGTGAATTTGTCCGCAAACTTCCAATTTATTTTGAGGATTACTTACTCCAATTCCAACATTTCCATCATCAGCAAGAAATAAATAATTATTTCCAAAATTATTACCAGGAGCAGAGGGGATCCAAAAATTAAGTCCGCCTTTTGCTTGTGGAGATAATGTTCCGGAAGGAATGTATTGTATTCCCCATTTCCCAAAAGTTTTATTCGATACTTGGTCTCTTGCAAAAAAGAGAGATGTGTTAGCATTCCCATCGTAAATGGAAATACTGCCAGCTACTTCTAATAGTGTTCCGGGTGCTGCTGTTCCGATACCCACATTTCCATTACTTAATATTGTCATTTTCGCATCATTTGCATGTGGGTTATTGGGATTTCCTTTACTGAAATATAAATTTCCTTGTATTGGTATAAAATCCCAAAGAGTTTTTGCGGGACTAGCAATAGATCCTGAAATATCTTCCATTCTAATTCCCATATGAGTGCCCGTTAATAGGGGTGGGCAAATTGGGCAGGGTGGCGGTCGCGGTGG
>JBBDYV010000030.1:0-1771 GCA_040900515.1 Candidatus Pacearchaeota archaeon
CAGTATAATAATCCCTGCTAAAAACGAAGAAGAAACTCTTCCTCTTTTATTGGATTCCATAAGAAAACAAGGGATAAGTAAAAAAGATTTGGAAATAATAGTAGCAGATTCTCATTCAACAGACAAAACAAGAAAAATTGCTAAACAATACGACTGCATAATAGTTGATGGGGGGATGCCAGGATATGGAAGAAATAGAGGAGCAGATGTAGCAAGAGGAGATGTTCTCGTATTCAAAGACGCAGACGGACCTTTACCTCCTAATTTTCTTATCCCTTCTCTTAAAGAATTTAATGAAAGGGAACTGGATGTTGCAGGAACTCTCACGTATGTTTTAACTTCTAAAGATGGTTTTGCTAGATTAAGATATAAACTATGGATAGAATTCTTCGCAAATAGAACCATGCAAAAAGCAGAGAATACCACTTCCCCTTTAATGATGACCTGCATGTTTGCAAAAAGAAGAGTACATGAAGCAATCAGGGGTTTTGATGAGAGTTTGGAGTTCGGAGAAGACTCTGAATATGCCAAAAGAACCAAAAGAAAAGGTTATAATTTTGGATTAGTCAAATCCGCAGGACCTGTTGGATTTAATGTGAGAAGGGCAGAAGGAAGCTTTCTTAATGAGTTAAAATGGTTATTAAAAAATGTTTATTTTACAACAGGAAGAAGGCTTGGACATGAATTCATAAGAGGAAAAAGCTGGGTGAAATACTGGGAGTCATAAATATTTTTAAAGCAGTTTTCCCAATGTAATCTATGTTTTTTGAATCAGAGGTTTTCAAAATATTCGCTCTTGTTTGGCTCGCGATGATTGCAACGGGTTTCTGGGAATCGAGAGTTGAAGGAAAGAACGCATGGGACAAGGGAAAAATTGGGTGGAAACTTAGATATGAAAGACGTGTTTTATTGACAGAATATCATTTCTGGCTTTTTCTTGTAATGATTCCTGCATTCATGGCAATTCCCCTTGTATTAAATTACAGCAAGGAGCTTCTCGGCATCCTCATCAGTGCGTATTTCTCCGGATTGATAGTCGAAGACTTTACATGGTTTGTTGTTAACCCGAGATTTCCTTTCAAGGATTTTGACCCAAAACATGCAAAATGGCACGTATGGTTTAAATTTAAGGGGCTGGCAATACCCGCATCATATGTTATTGCAATAACATTGTCCATTGGAAGCTGGTACTTTTTGTGGAGATAATTTTGTGGAGATAAAAAAGAAAATTATTTTTATTTCTTTGTAAGCACATTCATCATGTCAAAGAATGTTCTTTTCTTGAAGTCGATAATTTCCATTTTCTTTATGTCTATGGTTGTGTTAATCAGCCCGAACTGTGTTATAAAAATAGTTCCAATGAAATAATCTCTGCCATTAACATTCTGCATTGAAAAAAGTATTTTTTGTATTTTATTTTCTATTTTTTCCTTTTCCATTCTGTTTTCAATCAATTTTTCCATATCATTGAAATCAAAATCGTGTTCAAGGGATATTTTTGAAGGGATTTTTTGCTCTTTGACATCAACTGGAGCAATTTCTCCGTTGTTTTCAAGCTGGAAACTGAACATTTTCCCATTTTCTTTTATATAAAAATCAAAATGCTGGCTGTTGCCTTTACTGGCTTCATCCTTTTCAATAATAAAGAATCCCGAGCACGGAAAACTCGCTTTATTCTCTTTCATAAATTTTTGATAGCTCTCAAATTCCTTAAGTTTCTCAACATAAAACTGGAAGTTCATAGCGGTTGATGAAATAAGAAGTTTAAATA
>JBBDYV010000030.1:1871-7403 GCA_040900515.1 Candidatus Pacearchaeota archaeon
TTAACATTCTCACTTCTTATTCTCAATCTCATCCTTCAGCTTTTTAACAAGTTCATCAACCTTGTATGTAACTATCTTTGAATTTCCCTTAACTCTTACTGCAATTGTTTTTTCTTTTTCCTCTTTGTCACCTGCAACGATAATATAAGGCACACGTGCAATCTCAGCCTCTTTTACTTTCGCTGGAATTGTTGTGCTTCTCAAATCGGCGTCAAGCCTTAATTCGGGAATCTCTTCTCCAAGTTTCTTGATTACCTGCCTTGCATAATCGATGTTCCTATCTGTAAAACTCAAAACTCTGGCCTGTGTCGGAGCAAGCCATAGAGGCAGCCTTCCATTTGTGTGTTCCAAAAGAATTCCGATAAACCTTTCAAGGCTTCCATAAATTACACGATGAACAACAATCGGAGTTTTTTCCTTGTTATTTTCATCTGTATACTTCAACCCAAACCTTAAAGGCATCTGCATATCTAACTGAATTGTTCCCATCTGCCACTCTCTTCCCATGGAGTCTATCATAAGAATATCAACCTTCGGCCCATAAAATGCTCCGTCTCCCTCCAAAATTGCAAACTTTTTCCCAGATTTTTTCAATATTTCTTTTAATTCCTTCTCAGCCTTGTCCCACAACTTAACATCTCCCATAAATTTCTTAGGCCGTGTTCCCAACCTAAAAGAATATTTCATCCCAAAAATTCCGTAGAATTTGTCACATATTGCAATTATCTGTTCGTACTCACTTTTTATTTGAGCTTCGGTTATGAAATTATGGGAATCATCCTGCTGGAAAGAACGCACTCTCAGCAACCCACTCAATGTTCCAGATAATTCATATCTGTGCAGTTTATCAGTGTCAGAAAGTCTTAATGGCAACTCACGGTAACTTCTGGGCTTGGAGCCAAAGATAACCATTGCATTAGGGCAGTTCATTGCCTTTACTGCATATTCTCCCTCATCAGTCTCTGAAGTAAACATATTCTCTTTGTAGTGTGACCAATGTCCCGATACTTTATACAAAGCACTTTTGTTTACAAGAGGAGTTATTGTTTCCTGATAACCCAACTTGGAATGCTCTTCTCTCCAGAATTTTATTAACTCATTGTAAATTATTGTTCCATTTGGCAACCAATAAACCATTCCAGGAGAAGACTGATTCAGCATAAACAACTCCATTTCCTGCCCTATAATTCTATGGTCATTTTCTTTGAGTTTTGAAGTATCAAGTTTTGACTGCTTTATCTCATGCAAAAATTCTTTTGGATTATATTCAACAACTTCTGCTTTTCCCTTCTTTAACTCGGCCACGCTTGGGCGAGTTCGCTTTCCATCTCCAACCGAAGCATCAGTTCTTATTTCCCTACTTTGGCCAAGCTTGGACGAAGTATCAGTTCTTATTTCCCTACTCAACTCAGAAAGTGGATGTCCCTTTACTTTCAGTTCAAATTCCTTATAATAACCAAAGGGGGCTTTCGTAACATTAAATCCTTTCTCTTTTCCAAGTTCTTTTTCGGCAGCATTTAAAACTTCCAAAGCAATTTCAGGGTTTGCCAAATTACTGGATAAATGGGCGTAAGGATAAAGAACAATATTCTTTGCTTTTACTTGAGTGGCAACATCCTTTACATTTTCAATCAGTTTGGAAACAGTCTCTTTGACATTTTCGTCGCCTTTTTCAACAGCAGTCATCACAACAAGCGCGTCCTTTACCTCACCGCCCTTTTTCTCTTTATCACTAAGTTCAGCAACACTTTTCAGTGCTTTCTTCAGCGGCTTGAAGTTTATGTAATCAACATGAAGTGTAAGAATTTTCATGATTTAGATAAAATAAAGAAGTTTTTAAAATATTCTAACTAGAAGAATTTATTTCTGCCCATGTAGCCCATGCCGACCAAGCAGAGATAATTGCATACGCCTGAAAAACATTATAAAGATTATGTTGAGTATACTCAATCCAAGTCGGAGGAAATCCATTTTTTCCTTCAAAAAAATCTTTTAAAGCTTCTATTCCCATTCCTTCAATGCCCAAATCACAAGCATCACCAGGAACACTAATGTACTGCAATAAATAAGTGAGATTTCCTTTTCTATTTTCAAAAAAGCTGAATGGGTTCGTTATATCCCCTATTTGTTTAAAGTCGCCTATCGATGAAATAATATATTTGCCGTCTTCTTGGATTCTTTTATAATCTTCATTTGACAGTTCTTGATGATAAAATTTTTTTGCGACATCCGATTTTAAATGAGCAGTAACAAGAGGAATTGTTCCTATGCCTGTTTTGGCCATCCCCACATCTAATCTATAAAGAGCATCTTGCCTGAATTCCATATCCCAAAAGAAAAAGTATTATTTATTAAGATTTATATAAAAAACCATCAATCATCTTTTTAGCCTTTTCCCGTTTTATTTTATGGAAATTGATATTTTATTTTTGTCTTCTGGGTAAATAATGACCCCCATTTCCTTTTTTAAACCCATAAATTTTGCCAGTTCTTTTGGAATTCTTATTATAAGTGAATTTCCAGAATAACTTATTTTAGTTTCTCTTGACAGGCCGAAAAGCTTAAGTTTTTTCTCCTTAGCCTGTATTTTTTTTGAAGTTTCCTCGCTAAACCATTGCTCTCCGCAGGAATTGCAGACTAATGCAGTAAATTTACCAATACTTTTTCCATATACCATATATTCTACTGTTTTTTCTCCTAATTTCCCGCCACACAAAACACATTTATTTTCCATTTTATTTCCTTATCATCACTGTTATTACATAATATTTATTTTGCAGTTTCTTGAATACAATTCTCATATGTCTGTAATCTGAGACAATCTTTTTCTCATTTTCATCCTGAATAAATTTTGCCCCTTTTTGGATTGCTTCTTTAATTTCGTTAATACTTATTCCTCTCTCTCTCGCCTGGTCCAAGGCATGTTTGCTAATTAACAGCTCCATATAAACCCCTTCACTTACAAAGAAGTGATTATAAGTATTTAAATCTTTCCCATTTAATTTTTATATAAAAAGCTATCAATCATCTTTTTAGCTTTTTCCCTCTTCTTCTGATGCTCTGCCAAAAAGTCGTTTATCTTTTTTATTAGATATTCTTTCAACTCGCTTGTAAGCATTTTTCCGCTCCTATAATCTTTTTCAATTTGAGAAAGCTTTTTATCGTCAGGCTCGAAAAACATTTTCAAATACTGGAAAGAAACATCAATATCTGGATTTCCGCCTTTTTTCCTATGTTCTTCCAAAGTATCTCTACCTCCAGAGAACGCGTATTTCTTAATCTTTGTCTCCACTTCTTTTGCAGAGTCTGTCATTGCAATAAATGAATTTGCCTCACTGCTTGACATTTTTCCTCCTGAAAGTCCCGGCATGAAAAGATGATAAGTTGATGCAATCTGAATAAACTTGTGTTCCTTAAATCTGCCAGCCATGTCTCTTGCAATTCTTATATGTGGATCCTGATCAACTCCAACAGGAATGAAAGTAGGAATTCCTTCGGGGTTTTTCTCCCCTTCAAATTCCGGAAGTTGTGGGTGATACATATCGCTTGATTGCAAAAGTGAAGCACTCATTTTTCCCGGAGAGATGTCTCCATAAACAGCTTTAAATTCGTTGAAGGTAGCGTGTTTTGAAAAGTTGGATGCAAGTCTGTAGTAGGCATTTGCCTTTTTTGCGTTGTGTGAACGTTCACTCTGGAAATAAATCTCACAGTTTTCCGGTTTCAATCCAAGGGCAATGTAATTTGTTATGTACTCATCAATTGCAATTTTTTTGCTTTCATCCAAACTCTGTCCTCTTGTAGTGTAGGCCTCAAGGTCAGCAACGGCAATGTAAAGCTTTGCCCCAAGGTTTTGGTAAAAAATCATCTGCTGTGCAAGAAGCATGTGCCCCAAATGGAATTTTCCCGTAGGCATAAGTCCCGTCATCATAACAAAAGGTTTTCTGCTTTTATCCTTATCTCTTTTTAAGCAGGATAAAATTGTTTTGTCAAAATCTCTGTGTGCAAACACAACCCCCCTCCTAAAAAGAATATTTTTATAAAATTCCTCTGGTATTAGGGGCAAAGGTTTTATCCCAAACTCTTTCATTAGTCTTCCATAATCAACTTTGCCTTTCACTTCCCAAGGGTCAACGTGTCCTTCCTCTGTTTTCGTCATCAATTTATCAACGTCAATAGTATTTTTAAACTTTCCATAAATTTATAAATAAGTTCCTTCTTTAATTTGATAAGATGAAAAAAGAGGTAATTTTGGTATCATTTCTTGCATTTTCATTAATTCTAAGCCTATTACTATTTCCTTTTGTTTCGGCTGAAATAATAATCGTTCAAAACCCAAACTCCCTCTATAATCTAGGAGATATAGTAACTGTACCAATAAAAATAACAAGTTCTATTGAAAAGATAGATGTATTTACAATAAATTTAGTATGTGAAAATAGTGAAAAGCTTCTTTATTATGAACAGTTGACAGTAAATGGAGAATTGCAAAAAAATCTTCCTTTTCTTCTTACTAAAGGTTTCATCGGCAACTCAATAGGGACATGCAGACTGAGATATGTATTCGGCTCGGAAACAAAAACAACATCTGATTTTACAATTTCAAAAATTATCAACGTTGCAATAACATCGCAAGCAAGAGAATTTGCCCCCCTTCAGAAAATAACTATTGAAGGGACCGCAAGCAAGGAAAATGGAAAACCGGCAAACGGTTATGTTGAAGCAGAACTTCTTCAGGGAGGCGAGAACAGTGCAACAAACATTTTCGGTTCTGACACAGTAAGAAACGGAGTATTTTCCCTTAATTTCTCTCTTCCAAAGGAAACAGCATCCGGCAATTATATTCTAAAAGTTAATGTATATGAAAAGGACATAAACGGAGAAATTACAAACACTGGGTTTGCAAATTATAATATTTTTGTAACTCAAACAGCAACAAACCTTGAAATATTCATGGAAGATTCAAGTGTTTCTCCTGACAGTTCTATATTTGTAAAGGCAATTCTCAGAGACCAGACAGGACAGCCAATAAGTTCTTCTGCGTCGCTCACAGTCATTAATGAAAAAGGGAAAACAGTAGAGCAGAGTCAGGTTTCAACTGACGAATTTGTTGAAATAAAAATTCCTTACAATCAGGTTCCTGCGACATGGAAAATAAAAGCATCTTCAAATGAACTTTCTGGAGAGATATTATTTAGCATACTTGCACTTGAGCAGGTAAAAACAGAAATAACGGGAAATACACTGATTGTAACAAACACTGGAAATGTTCCATACAACAAACCTGTTGAAGTGAAAATAGGAGAACATGTTTTAAGCGTTCCTGTTGAATTGGCAGTTGGACAATCACAAAAATATTCCTTGAAGGCACCCGATGGAACATATGATGTTGAAGTTGTTGCCGATGGGCAAAGCAGTTTAACACAAAGTATTCCTCTTACAGGAAAGGCAATAAACATCAGCGAAGCTGGTTTCAGTCTTGAAAATAACACAATAATATGGCTTTTGATTATACTTATACTTGCATTCTTCAGT